>NZ_JANHZS010000017.1:101541-131617 GCF_041414765.1 Pseudoalteromonas sp. DY56-GL79
GGTCATTAGCTCAGTTGGTAGAGCAGTGGACTTTTAATCCATTGGTCGATGGTTCGAGTCCATCATGACCCACCACTTATAAGCTTGCGAATTCGATTTTGAGCGGGTCATTAGCTCAGTTGGTAGAGCAGTGGACTTTTAATCCATTGGTCGATGGTTCGAGTCCATCATGACCCACCACTTAAAAGCATACGAATTCAATTATGAGCGGGTCATTAGCTCAGTTGGGTGAAAAAAGACCGAAGCAAGGCTTCGCAGCTTTTTGAACGCGAGTCAGGACGACGAGCCGGAACACCTCTTCAGGACGAATTAATGGCACTTTTAATGCTTGAGCGGGTCATTAGCTCAGTTGGTAGAGCAGTGGACTTTTAATCCATTGGTCGATGGTTCGAGTCCATCATGACCCACCACTTACAAGCATACGAATTCAATTTTGAGCGGGTCATTAGCTCAGTTGGGTGAAAAAAGAACGAAGCAAGGCTTCGCAGCTTTTTGAACGCGAGTCAGGACGACGAGTCGGAGCACCTCTTCAGGATGAATTAATGGCACTTTTAATTTTTGAGCGGGTCATTAGCTCAGTTGGTAGAGCAGTGGACTTTTAATCCATTGGTCGATGGTTCAAGTCCATCATGACCCACCATCCTCTTATTCTTCATATATTATTCAAAATACTTTCTTAAACTCGCCATTTTGAGCTAAACATTCGCTAGGATTACCCCTGTATTTTTCGTATAATTCTACCTAATTATGCAATGTGGACTAGTGGTCGAGAAATGAGTCTAGCTGAACGTATTATGCCGGAAGATTATATCTTCCCTCCAAAACCTGCCCCTCTTACCGTTGAAGAAAAAGCAGAGTATAAAGCGCGTATCAAAGCGCTATTAGTTGAAAAAAATGCGGTACTGGTTGCCCATTATTATACTGATCCTGAGATCCAAGCACTTGCTGAAGAAACTGGCGGCTGTGTTGCTGATTCATTAGAAATGGCACGGTTTGGCGCTAAGCAAGAAGACAAAGACATGATCATCGTCGCCGGCGTGCGCTTTATGGGCGAAACGGCAAAAATATTAACACCGCACAAAACTGTTGTGATGCCAACACTCGAAGCAACTTGCTCGTTGGACGTCGGTTGCCCTATCGACGAGTTCTCTGCGTTTTGCGATCAACACCCAGACAGAAAAGTGGTGGTATACGCCAATACCTCAACTGCGGTAAAAGCAAGAGCGGATTGGATTGTCACCTCTTCTTGCGCGCTTGAGATTGTTGAGCACCTTGATGAGCAAGGCGAAAAAATCATCTGGGGTCCGGATAAGCACTTAGGTTCTTATATCCAAAAGAAAACGGGTGCCGATATGATCATGTGGAACGGTGCGTGTATCGTCCATGATGAATTTAAAACCAAAGCCCTTAAAGACATGAAGCAGCTACATCCTGACGCTGCGGTACTGGTTCACCCTGAGTCTCCTGCGGAAATCGTAGACTTAGCGGATGCGGTAGGTTCAACGAGTCAGTTAATTAAAGCTGCGCAAGAAATGGATAATCAGAAGTTTATCGTTGCTACCGATCGCGGTATCTTCTACAAAATGCAGCAACTTTGCCCTGAGAAAGAGTTCTTCGAAGCACCAACCGCTGGTGAAGGCGCGACATGTCGTAGCTGTGCCCATTGCCCTTGGATGGCAATGAACGGCCTACAGGCAATTGAAGAAGCGCTTATCAGCCCACAAGGCAAAGAAGTCTTCGTTGATATGGAATTGCGTGAAGGCGCACTACGTTCGCTAAATCGCATGCTAGATTTTTCTGCATCCTTGCAGAAATAGTAGGATTAATAGACAAATAGATCCTAAAAGCAAAAAACTGCTTGATAAAGTGCGAGGCTTTTCATAGTATTAGCCCCGCAATTCAGTGCGGAGAGATGGCTGAGTGGCTTAAGGCGCACGACTGGAACTCGTGTATACGTTTATAGCGTATCGAGGGTTCGACTCCCTCTCTCTCCGCCATTCCTTCTTTATTCAAATCAATCACCTACTAAAAGCTGCTCGTACTTTTGGGGACAATTTGGGGCTATGAAAACCCTAAACTTCGTTTTTATTTCCTCAATACAGCGCATCTTAAAAAACCATTCTGGTTTACGTCATTTCTATTTAAAAATATCTTTGTTTGTGCAATTTAGCTTTAGATTATCGGCTGGAGCCGCAAACGGCATAGTCGTACGAATTTGAGTTCAGTACCCGTGATTTATCTCGACTTAAATGTCTCAGCGATATAAAGCTAAACAAACATGAGGTTGAGCGAGTTTGGCTATCTTATTTACAAAAATACGAAACGCCCACTTTAAGTTTAAAAATTACTTTTCTAAAAGCCATTCGAACCAGACTGATTTCTGAGTATCGGGGTCGGTTTGTAGGTGGAGTAGGGTATCAAATTGAGCTGGCTTGAACTCAATAGGCGGTGCTAACGTTTGAGTGTTTTGCGCCA
The DNA here is from genome assembly GCF_041414765.1 of Pseudoalteromonas sp. DY56-GL79. Lineage (NCBI taxonomy): Bacteria > Pseudomonadati > Pseudomonadota > Gammaproteobacteria > Alteromonadales > Pseudoalteromonadaceae > Pseudoalteromonas > Pseudoalteromonas sp. DY56-GL79. The sequence continues at coordinate 104,017 of NZ_JANHZS010000017.1, forward strand.
GCGTTACACCATTTTTACGTCCTTTTTCGGTTACCTCACAGACACCGTTTTTGCATGCCACATCTGGTTCTGGAAGGGAAATACGTTCTTCAGATTGGGTAATGACATAGCGCTCGTCGATGCTATTTAGCGCGGTGAACTTTTTAAATTGCGTTGCTGAGTCACTGGTCGCAATACCGGCAGTTACCTCTGCTATATGTGCCAGAAACTGGTAGCTTCCTTGGTGAGAGAGTGCGCCAAGGCCTGGGTCTGTGATAAAAGATACAAAGCCTGCGTCCAGAGTACTGGAAGATAGTGCACCATTATTCATTAGGCGATCTATAGAGGCTTGATCTCTTTTCGTAAATCCGGCAGTGAGCTTTTGGCCTTCGGTATTAAAATGCCCCTCGTTGAAATTATTTAGTAATTTGCCGTCATCATGTCGTCGGTAGTTTCCTATGTCACTAGCAAGTTTTTGAATATAATTGAAATCTATGCCACTTTTCTCTGCATATTCATACATATCAGCCAGCATAAATCTGTCTTTATGAGTCAAGAAGTCATAGTTGCTGCGTTCTAAGTTATGTGAAGACATCCCTTCAGCGCCATTGTGCACTTTAGGTTCATTACCAGCAAACAGATCTGTAACCATTAGGCTATAGTAATGCTCAGCTTGATTGCTCATTGTATGCGCTGATAAGTTCATGTCTTGGAGCGCTGACTCGAAGTGTGACTGTGCTTGCGAAAGATAATCATCAGGGAGCATAGCTTTACCGAGTTCTGAGAATGTCTGGCTATGTGTGTATAGCGCAGCTTCAAATGATGTCATTGCATTATCATCATTGAGGGCGTTCCGCTTCAGCTCAGACAACGCTCGTTGATCAAGTGCATGCCACTTTTCGTAAGCAGCAGCCTTCTCTGCTTTTGAAAAGGTATTACTGGGATCCATGGCGATAGTCTCCAGTTGAGGTTTGGACAGTTGCTCAAACTCCCACTTAGCCGAATTAACCTCTTCTTGATTGTTCTGAGCTTGCCACGTTAAAACGTTTTTATTCTGTGGAAATGATTGCTGATTTAAACGAGCTGCGTCAATTGCCTGTTGTGCTTCTTTTAGTTTCACAGCCAATGAAGAAACAGACACCTGTGTATTGCGTGCATTGTTCTGGTTGGTATCCGTATTCGAACGATATGACTTAGCAGGCGAAGCTTTGGTTTTAGCATGCCATTGGGTATTTGATATATCCATATTGTCTGTCCCTGTGATGAGTCCGTCCTTTCTTATATGAAGGGTTAAGTAAGAATTCATTGGTAAAATAGTAGAAAGAAACACTTTTCTTCCTGTTCGTCTCCAGATAGTAGCATAATTAAGCTGCTCCGGAAGTTGACTCTGAAAGTCAAAAAAGCAGCGACACTCACCATAATTTAGACCTTAGAAAGTGCAAAAATACATAATAACTCACCTCCAACATAGAGAAAAAAGATGGAACTCAACAAAATATCAAATAAGGAATTAAAGTTGGCTCTAAAGGCCAGTGCGGCATTAGATATTGAAATCTCAGATGATGAGTATTTGCGCTGTTTTACTTATACCGAAAATTGGGTTTCTGGTATTGATATCGCGACTTATGAAAATGGGGGCGGCGACAATATTGTTATCGTGATAAAAGACGAGTCGATCCTTATCAAGGGGTTCGATCATGGATCGGGAGTTAGCCCTCATGCTCAAGAAGAGTACGGTGTATGGCCGAGGATGTACGAGGGAGCGCCAACAGAGCTGTTGGAAGTATTGAATGACGAGGCTTTCGAAATAGAAGAGGTCACGTTTTGCATTTGGCGACTTGATAATGAAGCAACTTGGTCTCAAGGAGCAGTAGAGTTTAATAATGGTGAAGATGACGGTATGAGCTGGCTTCTGTCAGCTATTCCTACGACACCAAGCGCCTTTATTGAATATGTCGAAAACTATCATAACGGTGAGTTCAACCAGCCAACGCTAGAGAAAATACATGACGTATTTGCGGCGCAAATGTAGAGTATGTCAACTAAGTTGCTGAAGGTTTTTCTACGGCAGCAAATTCTCAAAAAATGTGATGTTAGAAGATAAGGAAAGTTTAATGAGGCGAGTTAAGGTCTATTACCAACATCGTGACGGTGGCACTGAGCTCATCAATTATGAAAAAGAATTACAATCTTATCGTGAGGCTTGGAATGTAATTGATCATTACCCTTGGGACAAAGAATTGGAATTGTTCGAGGAGTTTGGTGAAGGGGGCGGGTTCTTTTTTATACTTGGCGACGAAGGCGGTAAGTGCGCCTCTTACCAATTGACACCAATAGAAAATAACCGCGGATTACTGGCTTTGGATGTTGTGTCTAAGCCTAATACTTTTGGCATCTTTGGTGGTAAATCTGTTTCCGTCGATTTTGAGCTTGTCTCAATTCCAGAGGCTAAAAATCATATTAAAGCGCTCTTTGAATACTCAATTGACTCTTTCTATGAAAAGTATCGAAAGTAACAGTGTTGTGTGAAAAGTATCCGTAGATATCAATTTCGGTGATTCATTTATCTTGGGCTTGTTCTCGTTGTATACTCTGCATTATATGTCAAACGGCTTGTGGCACGTTTCAACGGGAAATAAAAGGATGTATCAATGAATAGAATTGGTATACTAATGGGTTTGTTATTTTGTTGCAGCTATTCAATCGCTCAGCCCCAGCCGCAAGCAATCACAATTTACAATAACCCTTCTCAGGGTGTTCAAACCGAAAGCCGTGTATTTTCCTATCTGCAAAGCCAATTAACTCAGTTTGAGATTATACTGTCTGATGCCAGTGTTGACCGTGCGCTTAAAAATATTGCAGGAGGTGAAGGGGAGTGCGTTAGAAACTTAGTTGTGAATAAAGCGCGCAGTAAAACATTGCTATTTTCTGAGCCGACCACTTATTTTTTGGGGTTACAAGTTTTTGCTGCACCCTCAGTGCAATTGTTGTCTACACAAACCGAGCAAAACCTAGAGACATTGTTAACGAGTCATCCCAAATGGTTGTTGGGCGTAGAAAAAGAGCGCTCATATGGTGATATTGCCGATGCCATGATACAGCAGACGCCGCCAGATCAGCTCTACGTGAAAGAAGGCAGCGAAAACGAAGCACAAATGTATTCTATGTTGATGAGCAAGCGTTTTGAGTTGCTGCTTGAATATCCCTCGGTTATTGCATACCACGCGAAAGATGCATCAGAAAAACCCGTACCAATTGCGGTTAGTGGTTTTGCTCCATTTATTACGGGGCATATTGCTTGTCGGGATACACCCGTTACACGCGGGTTTTTAGCGGCGGTTAATTCTGTCTTGGCGGGCTTGACGGTGGACGAGCGCTTTATTAACTGGCATCTAGAATACATAGACAAGAGTTTACACGATATGTTTAAACAGCAATTTAGCCAAGCGCAAAGCCCTCGGCTTTAAACTGAGACTTCCAATAACCTATCTGCCAGTGCATTTAGGTGTGAGCTATCGCACTGCGTCGCTGCATAAGTTCGAATACCATATACAGACATAATAAAGAAACGGGCCCTCTTTGTGGCTTCATCTTCACTTAATGCTTCACTATCGGGCCAAGCTATCAAAAACTGTTGCCTGATCAGTGATTCAAATTGGTGCAAGTTAGCGCTGAGTGCCGCTTGAATTTCCGCATCCTGCTCGCCAATTTCATTAAGCGTTTTGGTGAGCAAACACACTTTCTTTGACTCGTCGCCTAAACACTCACCGACAAGATCTTGTAAGAATCGCTCAAGTGCACAGCGAAGACTGGTGCTGTTTTCGAATAGCTTTTGATAATGCACTCGTCGGTCTGCTTGATATTGATCTATGGCGGCTAATAGCAAACCTTTTTTATTTTTGAACGCACAGTAGATAGAACCCGGATGGAGTCCGGTTACTTCGGTCAGTTTGGGCATACTGGTTTTGTTGTAGCCATAAGTCATAAATGCTTGCATGGCATTTCTCAGTACGGTTTCTCTATCAAACTCTGCTGTTCTCATCGACTTCCTAAGTGCACCAAATGTGTTTAAACGTCGCCATTATACCAATACTTCACCCCTATTTTTGATAACAATGAAAAAAATGTAAAGGTTTAACTTGAATAATGATTCAAGAATCCCTATCTTGAATGTATATTCAAATATGGAGAGACACGCATGCCACAGGTACTTTTTGAAAATGTTAAGCTAAATAACACGATATCACTCAATAATCGCATCTTGATGGCGCCATTGACGCGCTGTATGGCAGACGACGATCTAGTGCCTACCGATGACATGGTGAAATACTACGCTAAGCGAGCCAAAGCAGGATTAATCATTAGTGAAGCGACGATTATTCGCCCTGATGGGCAAGGCTACCCGAATACCCCTGGTTTGTTTACACAGGCACAAATTACAGGGTGGAAAAAAGTAACAGATGCTGTACACGCTGAAGGTGGCAAAATGTTTGCGCAGTTGTGGCATGTTGGGCGTGTTGCGCACCCGTATTTTTTTGACGGAGAAGTCTTAGCACCGTCGGCTATTGGAGTTGAGGGTACGGTTCCAAGAATGCGTGAACTCACCTATCAAACCCCTAAAGCAGTAACTCAGGAAGAAATCACACAACTTGTTGCCGATTATGCCCAAGCAGCAGTAAACGCTATTGAGGCAGGTTTTGATGGAGTTGAAATACACGGTGCCAATGGTTATTTAATTGACCAGTTTTTACATTACGCTGCGAATCAGCGTACCGATGAATATGGTCAAACACCAGAAAATATGAGTCGATTTGCATTGGAAGTCACCGATGCTGTCGCCGATCGTATTGGTGCCGACAGAGTGGGTCTAAGAGTGTCACCCGGTGCTTACTTCAATATGGATGGTGACCAAAGAGACAGAGCGGTATTTGATGTCTTAATCTCGGCATTAAACAGTCGCAACTTAGCCTATCTGCACGTGGGTATCTTTGATGACGCGATGGAGTTTGAGTATTTGGGCGGCAGTGCTTCAGCTTACTTGCGTAGCATTTATAAAGGAACGTTGGTAGGTGTGGGGAGCTATACAGCTGAATCAGGTGCTGAGGCTATCCAAAACCAAAAATTTGACTTATTGGCGATTGGTAGGCCGTTCATTGCCAATCCTGATTATGTGGAGAAGGTGAAAGCCGGTCAAGCCGTGAAAGAGTACGATGAGTCTATGCTTGCAACATTAGACTAAAACCAATCCATAAGTATGGATTTAGTGGGATGCCAAACACTTAAGTTTGGCATTTTTTTGTACATTGCATAAGCTTAAAGTAGGCGTCAGTGGTAAAGCGAAAACTTTTGATGCAAAAGTTGTCATCTTTATCAATTAAGCTTGAGAGCAGTTAAGTGTTTAACCCTCAAGTATTTGCTAATTAATAATCAACTGGATTGTAGCTTATTTTTTAACATTGATAGGAATAAAGGAGTACTTTGGAGTTTATTTGTTCGCTAAGTGTGTAATAATATGCCAGCAATGCAGTTGTGAGTGCGTCGGACATGCAAGAAGATTTACTAAATTCCGTTATCAAAATAACAAAAACGAGAGACGTTGATTCTCTCGAATACAGCTTAGTGTCTACTATTCAAGAGTTCATAGGCTGTAAAGAGGTCGCTGTTTATAAGGACCTGCTCGTTCCCGGAGAGATCGCGATAGAGAGAAGCCTACTCTTAAGAAAACTGTCCGATAAGGAATTTGATTGGGAAGAGCGAAGCCTAGTTAAAGAACCGGATAAGGAATTAATTTCTTGCTTGCAGTCAGCCTGTATCATTACGGTACAAGCGAAAGATGGCACAGAGCACCGTTGGGTGCCAATCAGCCTTCAGGAAAAGCCAGTTGGTGCTATCGCAGTTGTAAGCACTGGTATGTCTAGTGCAGATCAAGTACTACTTAATGCATTTTGCCGCATTTTTGAAAATTATCTCACCATTCTTCACGAAAACGAGCGCGATAAACTCACCGGATTACTGAACCGTCAAACCTTTGAAAAGCGCTTAAAACAACTGATTGAAAAACAAGTTATCAAACAGCATAAAACGGTATGGCATGGTGATGTGCGCTCGGTGCATAAAGGCGCAACCTCATGGCTTGCAATCATGGATATCGACCACTTCAAAAAAGTAAACGATAACTACGGACATGTGTGCGGAGATGAGGTTTTACTGTTATTAGCACAGCGTATGCGCCAGTTTTTTCGTTCCACAGACTTATTATTTCGCTTCGGTGGTGAAGAATTTGTACTGGTCTTTGAGCCAACCGATTACGACTCGATAAAAGCTAAGATGGACGAGTTTATGGAGTTGGTACGAAATACCCACTTTCCATTCGTAAAAAAGCTTACCGTCAGTGTCGGAATGTCTCGCATAAGCCCATATGATTTCCCCATTACTGTGCTTGAAAATGCCGACAAGGCACTTTATTACGCCAAAGATAACGGTCGCGATATGCTTTGTTTTTACGAAGAGTTGCTGTCTGAGCATAAAATTGAAGCGCCGGAAGAGAGCTCTGATATAGATTTGTTCTAACAGTTTATCTGAGAAGCGACGGTTGTCGCTTTTCTATTCAAGCGCACTCGCATTAACCTCAATAACTACCGCTTATAGGAAGATTCAGATACACTTAACACAGCGTTAAACTGCATGGCAGACAACATGTTACACATCATCCAATCGAATCGAATGGAAATCTTGCAGGCGCAACTCTGCACACTCATAAAATCAGCACCGCTCGCTAACCCTTTTGCAAAAGAAGTGGTGTTAGTACAATCTCCTGGTATGTCTGAATGGCTCAAACTAGGCATGAGTCAGCACTTAGGAATAAGTGCACAGGTCGACTTTCCATTACCATCTAGCTTCATTTGGAAGCTATACCAAAATTTCATTGATGATGTTCCCAAGGAATCCGCTTTTAATAAAAGCAATATGACTTGGAAGCTATTTACGCTATTACCCGACTGCATTGATAAGCCTCAATATATTGCGCTTAAGCACTATTTAGGTGACGACCCGTCAGGAATTAAACTCTTTGCATTGTGTGAAAAAATTGCCGACGTTTTTGACCAATATTTAATGTACCGCCCTCAGTGGGTTGAACTTTGGGATCAGGGCCAAGATACGCTTATAGATGTGGATGTTGAAGCCATCGCCCCTTGGCAGCCTGATCTCTGGCGTCGTTTAGTCCACCATGTTGAAGCACTTGAACAAAGTCCGTATCACCGTGCCAACATGCACGATCAGTTACTGCAAGGGCTGGCCAATGCACCTGAAGGCAAACTTCCCGAGCGGATCTGTATATTTGGACTTTCGGCCATATCGACCAGTCAGCTTGATATTTTTCAAGCGCTTGGCCAAAAAACGAATGTATTTTTATTCTTTTTTAACCCCAGTGAACACTACTGGGGAGATTTAGTCGATGAGAAGACTCAAGCTAAAGTCGCTGCAAAATACGCCAAGATGCCAGAACTTGAAGCGAAAGACGGCGAGTATTACTACATTGGCAATCCACTCCTCTCTTCATGGGGAAAGCTCGGACGTGACTATTTTGAGCAATTATTGCAGCTTGATGCCAGTTGGATAGATGGATTTGATGACGCGTTTGATGACAGCCTGCTTGGCCAGGTGCAGCAAGAGATCTACCAGTTGGCATTTAAAGGAGAGTCGTTAACCGCTGATCCAAATTGGTTTGTTTCGCAGCAGGGCAAATTACCCATTATGGCCGATGATACCAGTATCGTTTTTCAGGATTGCCACACACCACTGCGTGAGGTCGAACGGCTCCATGATTATTTACTCAATCTGTTTGAACAAAATCCAAGCCTGACGCCTAAAGACATTATTGTCATGATGCCTGATGTGGGCACCTATTCGCCATTTATTAAAGCAGTGTTTGACAGCTGTGAAGATAGGCTAAGGATCCCTTATGCGATTTCCGATCTTGCAATCGAGCAAGAGCGGCCTATTTTAACGTCTTTTGTGACACTAACAGACTTACCCAATAACCGTTTTTGTGTATCGGATATTCTCGATTTGTTGGGCGTTTTGCCGATAGCCGAACAGTTTAACCTTGAAAGCCATGAGTTTGACTTAATTCGCTATTGGCTTGATCAGGTCAGTGTTAAATGGGGCTTAAATGACAGCCATAAAAGCGAATATGGTTTGCCAAAAATACCATTAAATACGTGGCAGCATGGACTCAACCGTTTGCTATTAGGGGTTGCAACAAACGACGAACAGACGCCGTTCGCATCTATTTATCCTGCTGATGAAGTCGAAGGGATGTCGGTGGCGGTACTTAACAAGCTTATCGGCTTTGTTGATGCGCTGATTTGGTTAAAGCGACAACTCAGCAGCGAAAAGACCTTAACGAACTTCGCAGCAATTCTACGTGAAGCCATGGCGCTATTTTACTCGTCAGAGTCTGAACAGAGTTGGGATTTACTTAAGCTTGAGCAGATTATAGAGAACATCGAAAAACACCATGAAAATGGCGATATTCAAGCGCCAGTCTCAGCAAAAATATTAGCGTATTTGGTCAAGCAAGGCGTTAGAGAGAAAGGGGTTGGGCAGCGCTTTTTAGCCGGAACGGTAAACTTTTGTACGCTGATGCCGATGCGTGCTATTCCATTTAAAGTGGTGTGTATGCTTGGCCTAAATGACGCGGACTATCCTCGTACCGTGCAGCCTATTGGTTTTGATTTAGTCGCACACTCCACCAGACGTAAAGGCGATCGCTCACGAAAACTAGACGACAGATACTTGTTTCTAGAAGCGTTACTCAGTGCTCGAGAAAACTTGTATATCAGTTATATTGGCCGCTCTTGCTTTAACAACGAAGCCCAAGTGCCGTCCGTTCTAGTCAGCGAATTGACTGAATATTTAGATCGCAGCTTTTATTTTGAAGATATGCCAAAGCAGTCGCTTGTTACTCGATTAACTTCACAGCTGCCATTACAACCTTTTAATCCCGAACATTTTAGAGCAGGCTCACTACAGAGCTACAATCTTACTTGGCTTTGGCAGCATAGAGCGGCGCAAGCTGATGAGACAAAACCGTTGGCACCAGTTTTAGACGCAGAAATTGAGTTTAGCGATTTGCTGCGCGGCGTGTGTGAGCCGCAAAAGTTATTTTATCAGCAAGCGCTGGGCATTAAACTCAAACCAATAGAAGCGTTAACACTTGATGAAGAGCCTTTTGCATTAGATGCATTGGAGCGCTATCAATATTTAGATGAAGTGCTGGATGCTCAGCTACAACAACAGCCCTTAAATCTTGAACAGATATTACAAAGAGGCTCGCTGCCTCAAGCAAATATTGGCAAACTACAGCTAGAGGGGATGCTCAGCCGCGTTGAACCTATGGTTAACGTATTGACCCCGTTGCTTAATGAACCAAAGGAACCTCTAGAGCTAAAACTTGGTGTTGCAGGGCATATACTGGTCGGCTGGCTTGATTGTGTGTATGACAACAGGCAAGTGTATTACCGTAGCGCTAGTATTAAAGCCAAAGATTTGATTAAAGGGTTTTTACATCATTGCGCGGCCTGTGTAATGGGGCATGAAGTCACTACTTATATTGTTGGACTAGATCAAAGCGTGCACTTTGCCGCTATTTCAAAGCCGCAAGCACAGCAATATTTGGAGCAGTGGCTGGCTTTTTATAAGCAAGCGCTGAGTGAACCTGTGGCATTTTTTCCAAGTTCTAGCATGGAATACGCCAAGACACAGGATATTAAAAAGGCGGTAAATAAATTTAAGCCGCAATATGTTGGTAGAGGAGAAGGGGAAGATCCCTATGTTCAACTATGCTTTAGCGATTTGTCAGCTCATGAAGCGCGTTTTTGTGCACTTAGCCTTACTTTGTTAACACCTATTCTTGATGCCGCCGAGGAGGTACGCCATGGAGATGCTTAATCCCATTACTATGCCTCTAAGTGGCCAAAACCTAATTGAAGCCAGTGCAGGTACGGGGAAAACTTACACCATCACCGGTTTATATCTGCGTTATTTACTCGGTTTGCGTACTTCTGATAAGCAACATGAGCCGTTAAGCGTTGAACAAATCTTAGTGGTAACTTTCACAGAAGCGGCAACACAAGAGATCAAAGACCGAGTGAGAAAACGTATTATTCAAGCTCGCGACGTGCTACTAGGTGAAGTCTGTAAAGATGAACTGATCAATGCGATTTTGGCGCAAGTTGAAGATAAAAAGCGTGCCTTTGATCTCCTTGATGCAGCTGCTAAGTCAATGGATGAGGCCGCGATATTCACCATTCACGGCTTTTGTCAAAGAATGCTGAAGCAACACGCTTTTGAGTCTAAGGTGGCATTTAACCTCGAATTTATTCTCGATGAGAGCGACTTGATTGACGCCGCGATGGCAGATCATTGGCGACGTTTTGTCTATCCGCTAGACACAGAAAAAACACAGGCTGTGATAGAGCAATTTGCTACACCTTATGCACTGGCGAAGCAAGTTAGACCCTTATTAGCAAGAGAAAATGCCGAAATTAAACCCTCTGTTTCCTTAGATGCAGTGTTTGCCGCACGTGAAAAATACCAAACACTAGCACTGTGGCTAAAGGCCGAAATAGTCAAAGCTGACTACATCAATGTGTTGAAAAACGCAGGGCTGGCAGGCAATCGGGCACCAGGGCGAAAAGCTAATCTTCAAGCTCTGGAGGATTATGTCAACGGTGAGCAGTGGTGGTTTGAGTTTGGTAGTAGTAATCATTCCTTTGGACTTTGGGGCAGTGAAAGCCTTGCCGATGTTGCTCAATATAAAAAGAATACAACGCCGCTGGAGCATGAGCTCATTCGTCACTTTGATACCTTGGCAGAGCTCCACCAATTGGTCGGGAGTGGGCTTAAAATCGCGCTGGTGCAACAAGCGGTGACCGAGGTAAGGGCTTTGCTTCACGCCCATAAAGAAGAATATGGCTTGATCTCTCCCGACGATTTACTTAAGCAGCTGTATCAAGCGCTTATGGGCGATAGTGGTGAGCGCTTAGCCGAAAAAATTGCACTGCAATATCCAGTTGCCATGATAGATGAGTTTCAGGATACCGATCCTATTCAATATGGGATCTTCAGCCGAGTTTATGCAAAGGAAAATACGGCATTAACCTTGATAGGCGACCCAAAACAAGCCATTTACGGCTTTCGCGGAGCGGATATTTTTACTTATATCGGTGCAAAGCAAGGAGTTGCGCAAAACAGGCAGTATACGCTTGCAACCAATTATCGGTCCGATAGTGACGTGGTTGCTGCAGTGAATACGATATTTACTCGCCATCCCAATAGTTTTATCTACAACAAAGATATCCCTTTCATTGAGGTGAGCGCGCAAGGTAAAGCCGAGGATGCGCAATTTACTATCGCATCTAAAAAGTCGTCAGCTCTGCGCTTTAGTGTATTACCAAATGAGGATGAAGCGCTTAACAAAAGCGCCGCGCAAGCGCGGCTAAGTCAGGCGTTCGCTGGTCGAGTTGCAGCGCTTATCGAGCAAGGGCAGTCGGGGGTTGCGAAGATTGGCGAAAACCCGGTTGTGCCAGCGGATATCTGTGTTTTAGTTCGTGACCGCATAGAAGCGAGCTTGATCAAACGAGCCTTAAATCAACTCGATATTGCCAGTGTGTACCTTGCCAGAGATAGTGTATTTAGGCAGCCGTTAGCAATTGCGTTGTATCAATTGCTTGATGTACTGCACGGGAGTTACGACGAAGCGGCGCTCAGAGGCGTGCTTGCGGGACCATTATTTTATTTAAGCAACCAAGCGCTATACGACTTGCAGTTTAATGAGCAGCAGTGGCAAGGTTATTTACAGTTATTTAGTGAGTTAACACAGCTGTGGTATCGCTCTGGTGCGATGGCGATGCTGGAACACTTATTGATAACTTGTGAGCTGCCAGTGATTTGGCAACAGAAGGGGATGGAAGTGGAGCGTTGGCTTACTGACTTCCGTCATTTAGCTGAGCTTTTACAGCATAAGCAATTAGAGCTTGATGGCACGGGTCGTGTGTTACGTTGGTTTTTATCGCAGCTAAATAACGCCCAGAGTGACAGCAGCCAAATTCGCTTGGAGAGCGATGCCAATTTGGTAAAAATTGTGACCATGCACGCATCAAAAGGTTTGGAGTATCCGATTGTCTTTATGCCATTTGCGCTTGGGTTTCGTGAGCCTGATACGTTAGTTTATCACCAAGGGGATAAGTTAGTTGTCGACCTTGAAGCCAGTGATGACGCCAAAGAAAAAGCAGAGCAAGAACGACTAGCTGAGGATATTCGCTTACTTTACGTTGCGCTGACGCGTGCGGTGCATTATTGCGAGCTTGGACTTTACGACATTCAACAAGGGCGCAGTAAAAAGTCTGCGCTGCACAAAACGGCTTTAGGATTTGCCCTGTTTGGCACGGAAACTTTCGACAGTGCCGAGGCTTGGCAAAGTGTTTTAAGCCAGTTATGTGAAGCACATGCGGCAATGGAATGTGTAAGATTAGATGAAATCACCGCGCCACAGCAAGCGATAAAAACGACGTTTGAAGACAAGCCTCTAGCTTCTTTGTCCGCGAAAACCTTCACCGGTCAGATTGAACGCCACTGGCGTACCACAAGCTTTAGCCAGCTAAGCTATCACACGCATCATGGTGATAAACCTGCAGGGGCCGTGGACGAAAACCATTTACTGGACTTACCTGAGCAACATCAAGAGCGGGAAAAAACCTCTTATACTTTTCCTAAGGGGGCCAAGCCGGGCAGCTGTTTGCACGAAATCTTTGAGCTTATAGATTTTACCGCGTCGCATTCCCCCAAAAACGAAGATAAGTATACGCTGACCGAAGCGGTCACTAAATCTTTGGATAAGTTTGGTATTGCGACCGAGTGGCAAGAGACTGCAGAGCGCTGGATAACAAGCTGTTTGGCAGCACCACTTGCGCCACATCCTCATTTACGACTTGGTGTGTTGCCACCGAACGACTGCATTGTTGAAATGGAGTTTTATTTACCACTGAAACCACTCAGTGCGGTGAAGCTGAACAAGATCCTCAGTGACATTACTGGACAAAAGTCGTTTTTAAACTTTGATGATGTGAAAGGCATGTTGAAAGGGTTTATCGACTTAATCTTCAAGTGGCAAGGACAGTTTTTTGTGCTCGATTACAAGTCCAACTACCTTGGAGATAATCCAGAAGATTATCACTACGATAACCTCAATGCCGCGATGTCGTCTCATCAGTATCATTTACAGTATATGATTTATACCGTGGCACTTCACCGCTTGTTAAAGCAGCGCCTTGTGGACTATAACCCTGAGCAGCATTTGGGCGGGAACTACTATTTGTTCTTACGCGCATTACCGGACAATCAGGGGATTTTCTTCAATCAGTTAAGCGTAGAGCAGGTGTTAGAATTAGATGCATTATTTGAGGAGTCTGTATGAGCCAGTTAAGTATGGACTTTGAGGCATTTGATCATCAGGGTTTCATAGCGCTATTGCTTGAACACAAACGAGTCGGAAAAGCCGATATCGCGCTAGCCAAGTTGTTGAATCAGCAAGGCTACGACGATCACTTCTATGTATTTTTACTATTATTAATCGCTCATGGACGTCAGCATAGTTGTTTAGAGTTAGACAATATTAATTATCAGGATCCGTTTGAGCTCAGCTACGCGGTTGCGGATGGAGCTGTAGAGTTGTCGCCATTTTCAAGCACAGGTATAGCCGTTAGCGCGCTCGCACAGCATCCTGCAATCGGTGAAGATAAGCCACTTCGGTTATACGCTAATAAGCTCTACTTGGCGAGATTAGCAAATTATGAAGCAAGGCTTGCAGGACACTTTGAAATGTTGGCAAAAGCCAATGTAACGCTGGACGAAGCAAAACTGGGTGCACTGTTGGCATCGTTTTTTCCAGCCAGTGAAGAAGACATTGATTGGCAAAAAGTAGCTTGTACACTTGCAATCATTAAGCGATTTTGTGTCATCACGGGCGGCCCCGGTACGGGAAAAACCACGACGGTCACAAAACTGCTTGCGATTTTACAATCGCTTTATAGCAGTGCGCCGTTGACCATCAAGCTAGTGGCGCCAACCGGCAAAGCCGCTGCTAGGCTCAGTGAGTCAATTATTGGCGCGAAGGCGAGGTTAAATCTGCCGCCAGCGCTTGCCGGCTTACTGCCGGAGCAGGCGCAAACTATTCATCGCTTGTTAGGCGTTATTCCTAATAGCGTGCACTATCGTCACAATCAAGATAACCCGCTGCATGTTGATGTGCTGATTGTTGACGAAGCATCCATGGTAGACTTATCACTTATGGCAAAGCTGGTGGATGCATTACCAAAACATGCACGGCTTATTTTGCTCGGCGATAAAGATCAGCTCGCATCGGTAGATACCGGTAACGTACTCAGCGACTTATGTGAAAACTTAACGCTTGGGCAAGCACCACATTACAGTCAGGCACTGAAAGCAAAGCTAGCTGAGCTGAGTAAACAAAACCTGCCTAAGTCGGGTGATACCAGCGCTGGCTTTATGTTGGAAGATAATCTGGCATTTTTACAAAAAAGTCACCGTTTTGACAGCCGAAGTGGAATTGGCCAGTTAGCATTTGCCGTAAATAGCAATAATAAGCGGCAATTAGACAGCGTGCTGAGGCAAGGTTATAGCGATATACAGCATCATGAATTAAATAGTGAAACCTACAATGCCTTAATTGCCAGAGCGGCGGAGCAATACCAGCGATACCTGCTTGCCATTCATCATGGTGAGAGTGAGGCCATAATACATAGCGAGTTTGCCAGTTATCAATTGCTTGCGGCCGTGCGAGAAGGCCCTTACGGTGTGAACGAATTAAATCGCAGAATAGAGCTTAAGCTCAGTCAAATGGGATTGGTACAACCGACAGGGCGATTTTACGTTGGTATGCCCATTATGATCACTCAAAACGATTACCAGTTGAAACTGTTTAACGGCGATATCGGGATCATTTTACGTGACGAACAGGGTGAGCTACAGGCATCATTTATTGATGAGCAGGGCAGCGTTAGGCGCTTTTATCCTGCCAGATTGCCGAGCTTTGATAGAGTGTATGTAATGACTATCCACAAATCGCAAGGCTCGGAGTTTGCTTACACGGCAATGATACTACCACCAATTCAACGTGCGCAGCAGGGGATAAACCGCCAGCTCATTTATACAGGGATCACCCGAGCTAAACAGCAGTTTGAATTGGTGGCGCAATATAAAGTATTAGTGCAGGGTATGAATCGAAGTGTGAGCCGCAGTAGTGGTTTACGAAGTCGGTTATCAAATTGATGAATTTTTTGTTAAAAACTTGTTTTATTTTATGGTTTGACTAAGGTTAAAGTGAGCTTGAAAGCTAGCTCGCCCAGTGAGTAGACTTGCCGTCAGTTAACGTGTTAACTGACGGCGTTTTTTTAATTAGAACTTCAGTTTATCAATGAGTGTGTTTGGGTCGATTTCCAGTTCATCCATTAACGACCAGCGAGTTTGCTTTTGTACACTACCTTTTCCTAAGATCCAGTAATCATATGTTTTTTCAATACGGCCATTGGTATGCTGGATAGTCAGCCACGCATTTACATAACTCAGTAGATCTTGATTGCGCTTGGCGACGGCAAATCCAACGGGGTATTTCAAGCTCGCCCCTTCCGGTACCACAACACCAAATTCAGGATAGAACATGCTCCATGCAAAGCCCGCCTCTGCGCTGATCACTAAGGCGTCATATTTTTCTGGGTGCTTAAAATAGCTTTGCAAATTGTTAATACTGGACACTTTTACCTTAGGGTTTTGCTGCGCCAATTGTTTGAGTAGTGGAGCATATTCAACGTGAGCTAAATTCAGCTTATCAAGCGTAAGTAGGGCTGACTTGTCAGCAAACTTCTTTAAATCATGATCTTTGGCCAAGAGCGCTAGTTGCAGTTCCAATACCTTGTCACTAAAGCGCACGCTTTGTAAGTCGGCAATATTAATTTCAAGGCCGGACATTGCAATGTCGAAATATCCTTTGTTGAGATACTCTGCCAGTTGTGGTTTTTTAAAAGGAATAAACTCGATTTTAACCCCAAGGTCGGATGCGAGCCTATGTGCTAGGCTGACATCAAAACCCACTAATTGGTCTTTTTGATTAAAGTAACTAAATGGCACATTATCGATAAGATATCCTACACGCAGCAGGTTACGTTTTTTAATCACATCGATATTCGTCAGAGACAGCTCACCACTTTGGTATGCTTTAGGGACATAGCTAAGCACATGAGCAGGGACGGTATCCGAGATCACCATATTAGCTATGGCCTCATCGGCCGATTTAGTTTGCTTACCGAGATAATTATTTGCCGTAAAACTCAACAGCATAAATGCTGGGAGTAATGCAGATAATAGCGTTAAGTAATAAACTGAACGTACGCGTTTTAGGTGTAATTGTCTACGGTTAATAAAAATACATAAAAACACAAATGCGAAGATATATACCACAGTGGTCGGTGAAACCACTTTCGCGGTGAGTACCGACATCGATAAATATAACTGATAAGTATCAGCCGGGACACGCAAGGTATCGAGCAAATAGGGAATCGCGATATGTACGTTTGCAAAGTAACTTAGCATCGCTGATAAAGACACATTAGGAATTTGTTCGATGCCGATTTGGTTGCCGGTAAGCCATGCTGCAAAAGAGACAAAAATGAGGGTAGTAAGCTTTCCTAAACTCGGGAAGGTATAAGCGATAGGCACTAACACCTCAGCGATGTGATCAGAGCTTTCGTCGCTTTGCTTAATTCTGCGTAAATGATCTTTGATCCCCTCGGTGATCACCGGCAATACAATGAAAACGTTTCCGGTACTAAATGCGGTGATCCAAGCATTGCGCATAACCATGATGAGGTCGCGGTATTTAACAGGGGTGAGTGCGGCAACAAGCATAGGTAGTAGTACTAACATCAAATACATGCCGACACATAAAACGACAACCCAGTACACTTGCAATTCAGACAGTTCTTCTGCGCTCATGGTGCCTGCGGTGCTTGCTGTCATCGCAAAAATACCAATAGGGAAGATGGCAATGATCTTCTTGGAAATAACTGACAGACCTTGACCAACGACTTCTAACACATCGAGTAAACGGTTTTTCTTTTGATTAGAAATAAGCGCCATACCTAGCGCAATACAAAATATGACTAAGGCCGGTACATTACCTTCTGCCATAGAAGCAAATGGATTAGAGGGAATATAATGTTTAACGAAGTCTACTTCGGGAGCCGCGGCGACCAGTGCAGGGGAGAAAAAGGTCCCGGCATCATGCGCTGGTAATGTCATAATAAAGCACCAGATCACAGCAAGACCTACCACCCAAATGGAGATCATGACTAGCGCTGCTTTTGCAAGAATGCTTTTAACTTGTTCGGGATTAAACTTGCCTAAACCCACGATAAGACTGACGACAATATAAGGGAGAATGGTGATTTGCATCAGGTTTACAAAACCTGTACCGATAGGTTTTAAAAATGATAACCGTTCACCGAAAACTAAACCCGCAAAAATGCCAAGTATGAGCGCCCAAAGCATCCAGTTAATGTTTTTTAGAAAATTAAGCAATTTGGTCATGTGCTCAGTCGAAAAAAGAGCGGTATTTTAATTAGCTTAGCTTAAAACTTACTGAATGTTTGAGCGATTTGATTACAAATTATCGAGTGTTTACTCAAAGTTCATAATCATCCCCATTTTTGGCACGATAACAGGCTTTACCTGCTGGTTGTTGCACGCCGTGATAAAAGCTCATCCACAGTTTTTGTAGTTGGGTTTTAGTCTTTTTACCAACCACAGATGCCAGTGGTGTTTCGACGATAATATCTTCAATATGGGCGCTATCAAATTGGCCGAGCATTCCGGTGCGATTGAAAGTAATTTCAATATGTAAGCCATCGTCTTGTTTTAACAAAATAGCCTCCGGAGTTTCACGGTGACCGCAAAGCGCGACGAATTGGCTACAATTTTTTAAACCACAATGGGTGCCGTTGGCAAAAAACGCAAGCAGGTGATTGTAGTAAACCACATAGTCTGTCACCTCCATGTGTGAGCCAAACTCTAAAGGACATTGTTCATCAAGATACTGTTTTGCCAGCATTGACTGTTGCGCTTTTGTATCGTCAATTGGTTGCTCTGTATGCGGTTGTAATTGCGCTGCCATGATCCACCTCACTTATTCATGTTGTCATAAATTGGGAAATATATTCTGGTTGTTTCGTGTACATTTTGAGTGTAAGTTAAATATTCAAATAATTTCACAAAAAGAATTTCACAGTGTGAATTTCACAAAAACGGAGTGTGAAATCATGGCAAAAGTTGCAAGCTTAATTAGAAAGTCTCACTTTTTGGGTACTAAAATAAGAAATCTAAGAAAGCGTAACCATTTGACTTTAGAAGACTTATCGGCTCGATGCGTTAAGCAAGATCCGGCCAGCGCGCCTTCCGTTTCCTACCTATCAATGATTGAAAGAGGCCAGCGTACGCCAAGCGAAGCGATGCTCGAAAACTTCTCTACTGTATTTCAAAAGCCGATTGAGTGGTTTTTAGATAGTCAACCAGAAGCGCCGGAGATTGCGCCAGATAAAGGCAATTTCGGTGGGATAGTGGGGATGGCTTTAGAGCCCAACTTTCTATTTGCCAAAGAGATATTACAAATTGCGATCCCAGAAATGCTATCCCAAGCGGGGATCAGTGGTAGGCAGTTTGCACACCTTTTGATCCGTGCCCACCAAGAGCACCATCAAAACCACTTTCCTGATTTAGAGCGAGCAGCCGATGAAGTAGGAGGTAAAAATCTCTATCTCAGCTGTGATGACCTAATGGCAATTTTGATAGCAAAAGGTCGCAAAGTGGAGTGGTTTGAGCAATCTTCGCCTGACGGAGAGGGAATGATCACTTCTTATTTCAAAGAGCCAAACATGGTGTTTATAAATCGCGCGTTGCACGCACATCCCGCGAGAATGAAATACGATTTAGCTGTTCATATTGGCCATGCCGTGCTTCACAATAGTGAAGGTTTAGAATGTGTACTCACTACTGGAGAAAGTCGTAAAAGTAACGATAATCCCGATCATGATACTCCAAATGCCCAAGATATTTTGAGCGCGTGGCAGGATTTTGAATCGAGCTTCTTTGCAGGGGCTTTATTGTGTCCCCGTACACCATTTCGGCAGTTACTCGAAAGCCGAGGTTACGATGTACGCGTCCATGAGCAACTTGGTATTTCTGCTTCCGTCGCAATGCGCAGAATGACATCGGTTTCACCTTATCCACATTGGCATTATTTTGATGCTTATCAAGCCGGTAAACTCAAGGCGGTGTATCGGGGCAATGGCATTCCTTTACCTTGGGGCAATATGCGTAGCGTTGCCGATCCGTGTCAGCACTGGGCCGTATTTCGTAAATTTCATGATGATAGTAATAGTGCCAGTGCTCAGCTTTCAATCCTGAATGTTAATGGCAAACCGCGTCTGTATTGCTGTGAGTCAGTAAAAATCGTTGATGTTGCGAATCGTCCAAGAGTGCTGTGCGCGGGTCTCGATCTCAATCCTGCTATTAATGCACAAGGGATTGATGCTGATGCCTTGATTGGAGAGTTGCAACAAGCTTGTATTAGCCATGGTGGCGCGAGCGTGGTGCCCTATCATATGAAAACCCAATTACTCCGTGTTGCCAAGATTTTAAATATCCAGTGGATTGAAAGAGGGCTTGAGGGCTCTGTTCGGGTGATTTGTACTCGAGGAAAAAGCTGTCCAAGAAAGCCGAGTTGTTATGTCGAGAGTCCGTAATTGACGTCACTCGATGATTGTTTTGTTGAGTTTTTGATAATAAAAGTTGAAAAGGTACGCGTTGCATGCCATATTTTTTAAGCGGATTGTTTACATCTGCTTAATACTCATTCTTTTAACTATCACCTAGGAGACGTAAATGTTCATCTACAACAAACAACGCCCTAGTGATCTGCATGAATGTTCCGTTAATTACCACTTGAGTGAGTGGTTCGACGAATAGCCACACCTGAATTTCAATTCTATTCCCACCGACAAGTTGTTGGGTGGGTTTTATCACGTTCCGTATCAATGCGAATGTAAACCCTAACGCTAATTGCGTTTAGGTTTTTCAAAAAACCAAATTAATAATACCAGTTGTATTAAGTAAATGATCTATCTTGAAGCGGGGAAATAGCTTTAGTAGCAAGGCAAAAATTTTGCTATTTAGTTGTTCTAAATGAGAAATTTTTAACGAAGCTAATATGCTATTTCACCCTTCAAATTGATTAGAGAATTAATTCAATTGGTATAAGGCTCACTTCTGCGCTTTTGGCCATCGTCATCTGTGTATAAGTCGCCGTGGGCGCTTAGTGCAAAATACGGTGTGCGTCAGCGTAACTTTGCAATGCAACGGTACGGAACATAGAAATATATATCATTCAGGTAAATACTATGAAAAACAATAACATTCTATTTGTATCACTAGCTGCTCTAATGCTTGTTACAAGCCATAGCTATGCTTGCTCAACTACTGAAACTGAATCTAACGACAGCGAAGGTAATGCCAATAGTGGAGTGTGTAATAACACGACAATTAGCGGCGAGTTATCCAGAGGTGATATCGACTGGTTTACTTTTGATGTGGCGGCACCAGGTTCGATAGATATCTCGCTAGACCATAGCTCTGGTGATGATTTTGACTGGTTCTTATATCAAGAAACAGGCTCAGCTGTTGTCAGTAGGGAAACGAGTCAAATACCAGAAACGGGGAGCTTTTATGCTGAGACTGCAGGTACCTATTATATAAAGCTAACGCGATATAGTGGCTCTGGTTGGTATGATTTGATTGTGAATTTTGTCCAAGGTGAAACTCCTCCGCCGCCAACTGGAGAGTGTAATTACGGTATTCGTCCGTCAAAACCTGGGGCATTAAAGGCTTATCTTGCTGGAAATAGCTCAGACACTTGCAACACGCTCACACCGGATAACGGTGCCACGCTCTTAATGGGCGGGGGAACCGATGTTGATAATGCCTTTAGCCAAAGAGTAGCTCCTCATATTGGTAATGGTGCTGATGTGGTGGTACTGCGTACTTCTGGCACGGACGCGTACAATGATTACTTACTTGGTCTAATGGCCGCTGATTCAGTTGAGACGTTAATTATTGATTCTGTTAGTAAGGCTAATGACCCTTATGTTGATTGGGCTATTCGCAGTGCCGAGTTTGTCTGGTTTGCTGGAGGCGATCAGTCTGATTATCTAAATAAATGGCAAGGAACTTCTGTCCAAAGCGCGGTGCAGCACGTTTTTGATAAGGGAGGTGTTGTTGGTGGTACATCAGCTGGAATGGCGTTACTGGCCGACAGTATTTACGATCCTGATGGTGTGCTCGGTGCTATCTCCAGTGAAGTAGTAACCGATTTTTGTCACGAAACACTGAATTTTAGTAGTCGGTTTGTTTCTATCCCCATGCTAGACAATGCGCTAACTGAGACGCACTTTGCTGAGCGTGACAGAATGGGACGTGCAGCCGTATCTTTAGCTCGCCACAGTAGTAACTATTTTAATATTGCAGCGAGTGAAGCAACATCAATTTTCATCAATAGCGAAGGCGAAGGGATCGTGGATGGCAGCGCTGAAGTTTATATTCTCAAAGAAACAGCACAAACTAAAAGAACAGCACTCGCTTGCGGTCAAGCAGTACAATATCAAGACTTTTTGCGAGTTAAAGTGTTGCCGGGGCAGAGTTACAACATCTACACTCATACACATAGTAGCAGTGAACTCGCGGTTTCCATTAACGGAAACTTGAGTAACTTTTATTTACCCAATAACCCGTATTAAGCGGCTAAATACAATTACTTTTCTGACTTAATATTAGCCAAAACCCAAAACCCAAAACCCAAAACCCAAAACCTATGTCGGTATTGGGTTTTATATCCAGAGTAAAAGTACCGTGCTAGGGTCGGATGATATTTTTGATCTATGCATTTTAGTCAGTTCATTTCTAATTCCAAGTTCAGATGAAATCGTAATTTTGTCTGTTTAACTTTGTGCACTATTGCTGTAAGTTACGCCGACTAATTCTGAGTAAAGGTCGGTATTTTGGAAATTCGTCAAGTAGTGGGTTCATTAACGCAAGTCTATTTTAATTTGGTGCAAGCATATGAAGCTGAGTTTTCAGTGTTGACGGAAAAATTACCAGATAGTAACGGTTTATTTCAGTTAGATACGCCAATAGACGAACAGCACCTTGGCTACTTGGCTTATGAAAATGGCCACCCGGTTGGCTTTATCAATATTTTTAAAGCGCAAAACACCTTTGAGGTGTGTGAGTTTTATATCGTGCCAGCAGCGAGAAAACGTAAACTCGGTTCTTCGTTTATGTTCAAAATATGGCAAATGTATCCAGGGCATTGGCAAGTCAAACAAATTCAAGGGGCAGATCACGCGATCAAATTTTGGCGCAAAGCATTGACGTTAAACGGTATTGACTACAGCGAATCTCAATATCAAGACGACTATTGGGGTGTCGTAAATAGACAGTCCTTTACCGTGTAATGGGTGTATATCGATTAAGGCATAATATTTAGGTGATGTTATGCCTTAGCCATTATTAGATTTTACTTCTAATTAAATCCCTGACGAGCAATCTGGCTGGGTGAATTGCCTGATGTACTCGTTCGCTTAAAGGCCTTGCTTCGCCAAGTAGAGTTGCAACTAAGTGCTCAGTAGCAAGTGGAGCGCTGCACAGTCCTCGTGCGCCAAAACCGGTAACAATATGAATACCTTGATAGGGTAGTGCTGGATTTCCAAAACCGTAGTGTTTTCCCTTTCTTAAATTAGCAAACGCCGAGCAAAACTCATCGTTATGCTGGACTTGACCAAGCATCGGCAAATGATCGTTAAAACAGCAACGTACAGCGGCTTTTGCCGAGGTAATCTCGCCAAGACTCGCAGCTAAATCCGTGTCTTTGTAAAAGCGTTCAAGCTGGGCACGGTTAACTGCATCATCTTCGGCTTTCACCTCTCGGCTTTTGCTATTTTTTTCAAATGTCGCACCCATACAATGTTGTCCATCCATTGCGGGAGTAAAGTATCCTTTATGGCAAAGTACGGTATTGAGTTTTTGTGATTCTTCTCCAGCATCAATATGAGAGACCTGACCGCGAACGCCGTGTATAGGAATATGTTTGGTTTGCTCGAATCGGTCAGAGTGCTCCCCGCCACAGACAAAAACATCTGAAAACGGCCCAAACGTATTATCTTCACTGTGTAACAGCCAGCCGCACTCAGTTTTTTCAAGCTTTTGTATATCAGTATTAAAATGAGTCGAAACCGCTTTGAATGCGTGAGCTGCATCAAACACTGCTTGTGTTACCTCTGCCGGGTTTAGCCAGCCAGCCCCTGGAATATAAAGTCCACCGTAGGGCAGTGTGGTATTTGCTATGACTGAAGCCTGCTTGGCATCAACGGCATGAATTAAGTCATGCGGCCAAGTTGCTTTTTCAGCTAAGTTTTGATGCTGCGCTTGTTTGGCTTCACTAACGGACTGCAAGAGTACGCCACACCAATCGTGTGCGAAGTGGTAGCCCGCATTTGCAATATGCTGATAAAGGCGCTTTGCATATAAAAAGCTGTGGGCGTATAGCTCGCTCGAGGGGGTGTGATCTGCTTGCAGGTTTGGATATAGCGCGCCTTGACGATTGTGAGAAGCACCTTTGGCTAACGTGTCGTCTTGACAAAAAAGTGTTGCGCCAAGATCACGTTTACTAAGGTGATACAACAAACAACTTGAGGCAATACCGCCGCCAATAATTGCGATACTCTCTAGCTTACGCGGTGTGGTGCTGTAATACGCTGGAGTATTGGAGTTTTTATTGGCACGGCTCAGCGTTCCGACCACCATTTCGCGTTTGCGACCAAACCCTTTGACTTTTTTGCACGCAAAGCCGGCGTCTTGTAGTCCCCTGCGGACAAAACCCGCTGCGGTAAATGTTGCCAAAGTAGCGCTATCTCGGCTCATATTGGCCATGGCATCAAATAAGCTTTGTTGCCACATATCTGGGTTTTTACTCGGAGCAAAGCCATCTAAAAACCACGCATCTACAAATCCGGTTTGTTCAAAACTTAGTTGTGGTAAGTTATCGTGAATATCACCAAACCATAAATCTAAGGTCACTTGACCATCATCAAACTCTAGGCGATGGCACCCTTCAAGGGCCATCGGGTATTGTTGGCAAAGTTTTTCGGCGAGTGGGGCAAGCGTAGGCCAAGCTTGTAGCGCTTTAACTAAGTCATCAATATGGATTGGATATTTCTCAAATGAGACAAAGTGGAGTTGGTTAACACATGCGTCTTTGCTACGCTGGTTGAAGTGATACCAAGCGTTGAGAAAGTTTAATCCAGTACCAAAACCAGTTTCTGCGATGACAAATCGGTCTTTGCCATGATTTTGTAACCGCTCGTCGATATGGTTCTGAGTATAAAAGACGTAATGTGACTCAGCTAACCCATCATCGTTGGAAAAATAGACATCGTCAAAACTATCGGCAACAGGGGTACCAGCATCGTTGAAGTGTATTTGAGCGTTTTTTATCATGAAAGACTCTATGTTCGACTATTTGGGAACTATTTTACTGTCTTTCGACTCAATAGTCTGGTTGCATTTTTAGTTATTTAGGTTCAGAGTACATGTGTACGCTGGAAAGCTGACCACTTGGCGCTAAAATTCAGCGTATACTACGCATAATTTGTAATATCGAAGGGAATAAACCCATGAGAAGAGCCGTTATTACGGGGATCGGTGTTGTTTCGAGCATCGGCAACAACAAGCAAGAAGTTTTAGAGTCATTAAAAGCAGGTAAGAGCGGTATTGCTTTTAACCAAGAATTTGCAGACTACAACCTACGTAGCCAAGTGTCTGGTAAAATAGATATCGACGTAAAATCTCTCGTTGACCGTAAGGCACATCGCTTTATGGGGGACGCGGCAGCGTTTTCTTATATCTCGATGGCGCAAGCAATTGAAGATTCAGGGCTATCAGAAGAGCAAGTATCAAACGAACGTACAGGCCTTATCGTAGGTTCTGGTGGTGGTTCGTCTAAATACCAAGTTGAAGCCGCTGATATTCTGCGCGAAAAAGGCGTAAAGCGTGTAGGACCTTATATGGTTCCACGTACCATGGCAAGCACGACTTCTGCGTGTTTGGCAACACCATTTAAAATTAAAGGTGTGAACTACTCAATCAGCTCTGCATGTGCAACATCAGCACACTGTATTGGCAATGCAGTTGAACAAATTCAACTAGGCAAGCAAGATGTTATTTTTGCTGGTGGCGGTGAAGAGCTTCACTGGACATTGGCGATGGAATTCGATGCCATGGGGGCGTTGTCAACCAAGTACAATGAAACGCCTGAGCGCGCATCACGTACGTACGATGCAAATCGTGATGGTTTCGTCATCTCTGGCGGTGGCGGTATTGTGGTAGTTGAAGAGCTAGAACACGCACTTGCTCGCGGCGCGCACATTTATGCTGAAATCGTTGGCTATGGTGCGACATCAGATGGTTACGACATGGTAGCGCCATCAGGTGAAGGTGCTGTACGTTGTATGAAACAAGCGATGCAAGGTCTTGACGCACCGATTGACTACCTAAACACGCACGGTACTTCAACACCCGTTGGTGACGTGAAAGAGTTAGGCGCTATTCAAGAATTGTTTGGCGATAATTCTCCGGCTATTAGTGCAACTAAAGCGATGACAGGCCACGCACTCGGTGCGGCTGGCGTGCATGAAGCGATTTACTCTTTGCTGATGCTAGATAATGACTTTATCGCACCATCAATTAACATTGATGAACTAGATGAGCAAGCACAAGGCTTAGACATTGTAACTGAGCGCCGCGATGGGCCGCTTAACACAGTGATGTCAAACAGCTTTGGCTTTGGTGGTACTAACGCAACACTTGTGATGCAAAAGTACAAAGGTTAAGCGCTTTACACTTAACTTTATATCAAACACAAAAAAGCAGGCTAAGCCTGCTTTTTTCGTTCTGTTCGTATATTAAAATAAATTAACGTACATTGTGTTTCATCAAACGTTCTTTATCACGTGACCAGTCACGATCTTTAATATCAGCACGTTTATCGTGTTGCTTTTTACCCTTCGCAAGATAGAACTCGAGTTTTACCCAGCACTTTTTCCAGTACATTGCTGTGGCAATCAGAGAATAACCATCACGCTCGGTTGCACCGATAAGACGTGAGATTTCACGTTTATTTAGTAGCAGTTTACGATAACGAAGCGGATCGCATATCACATGTGTAGAGGCACTATTTAGCGGCTGAATTTGACTGGCCAACAAATAGGCTTCGCCGTTTTTGATATGGATGTAAGTATCTGAGATATTGACTTTACCGGCGCGGATACTTTTTACTTCCCAGCCTTGTAATTCGATACCTGCTTCGAACTTTTCATGTAGTGAATACTCATGACGCGCTTTTTTATTTAGCGCTATGGTATTGCTATTTGATTTACTTGAATTTTTCTTTGCCATAATGGCTTAGTCTACCTATAAATCCTGTTTTAAGACAGCGCTTTTTCATTAATGTGTCGTATTTTTACTTAGTCAGTGGCTGCAAACAAGATAAATCTGCAAAACCTTGGTAAAATCCTCGTATTAAGATTTGGAGTGTCTATGCCACAGATAGAAAAAAGTGCTTTGGTGATGTATAGCACCAAGGAAATGTTTGAATTAGTCAATGATGTTGACGCCTATCCCGCATTTCTACCTCATTGCTCAGATGCAAAAGTTATCAGCAGTGATGATGAAGGGATGACCGCGAGTCTAGAAATTTCGAAAGCCGGCCTAAAAAAGTGGTTTACCACAAAAAATGAATTTGACGGCAATCGAGTAAAAATGTGCCTAGTAGATGGACCATTTAAGTCTTTAAATGGTTATTGGGAATTTACCGCGCTTGATGAACAGGCTTGTAAGGTGAGTTTAAAATTAGAGTTTGAGTTCGCGAGCAAATTAATTGAGATGGCGTTTGGTAAACTATTCAATGAAGTGGCCAAGAATATGGTGTCTGCGTTTACCCAGCGAGCCAAAGTTGTTTACGGAGCGAGATGATGATAAAGGTTGAAGTGGTATTTGCATTGCCAGACAGCGCGACGTCATTGTCGGTTGATGTGCCTGAGGGGACGTCTGCTGAGCAAGCAGTACTACAGTCAGGGATTTTAGAAAAATGCCCAGAGATAGATGCGAATGATTTGACGCTCGGGATCTGGAACCGCACGGTAAAATTACAGCAAGTCGTCAGTGATGGTGACAGAATCGAAATCTATCGTCCGTTAATTGCTGACCCGAAAGAAGCGCGCAGGCGCCGTGCGGAAAAAGCAAAAGAAGAAGGTCGTGCAAGCAAAGTTACCGGTGGGCGACCTGTCTCTTTAGGAGATAAGGAATAATTAACCTGATGTAATGGTCTCCTCCCACACTCGGCATCGGTGTGCCATGATTGAATTGCAAACAATCAAAATGG
>NZ_JANHZS010000018.1:0-129076 GCF_041414765.1 Pseudoalteromonas sp. DY56-GL79
CAGCCTGCTGTAGTATTCAATGAATTACGTAAAGCAGCTTAATTTAGCGAGTGGTGCACTTCGGAGTTGAATTCGCGAGTGAATGATTAGTGAGTCTTCAAAGGTTTTCGCGGTAGCCCACTCTAACCCAGCCTTTTTGAGTAGCGTGTTAACTTTGGTTCTTAGGTTCGTTGGCTGCTTGTTTATGCCGCCCTTCACTTCACGTTCGCTCATTGCAAACTCTTTAAGACGGTCATTTAATAGCGCAGGAGCGTATTCACTAAATCCCCTGTAAGTGTTTAGGTTATGTCTATACTTTGCTGGTAATTCTTGCTTTTCGTACCAATCGAGATAATGTTCAAGCGACTGACAAAACACTTCTGGCACTTCGATAATACGGTCTTTTTTGTTGCGGCTATATGCTGCTGGGAAAACCCACTTGCGATACACTTCACCCTTGTCATTCATCAACTGGTGAAGCCTTAATAAATTATGCTCTGTTAGCGACAAAGGAACGTAGGCAAGCTGGCTTATTAAATACCTATCTTTGAGCGCATATTTGCCCGTACAAGCCGTATTTATCAGCGAATCTATGTCGCTATCTACGAATATCTGCCTTAACATTTATTTAATTGCATAACCTAAATATTTATTAATGCAATATAGATTAGACCACAATTGCGTAATGACAAGGAGGTTAAGTCAGTAAATCAAGGGGAGTATTGGAATAGTCCTTTGGAGTGCAAAGGCTTCACCAGCCTTTGCAATTTGATAGATCAGATTCAATTGAACAATGTTTCTAGCAGCTCTCGAATCAACCAAGAAACAAATCCTTGTTTCACGCCTTTTTGAAAGTCATTTTCCGTGGTTGTGTTGTCACTAGGTTTATTTTTTTGGGTCATATTAAGACTCCTATATTTATTTTTATATGATCCTAGCGCCACCAATTCATTTCAGCTTAAGCCACACGATTGCCACCAACGAAGCTTATGTTGGACATAGTATTAATTGAGAAAGAGTATGGATTTCACGCAGAAAAATACCGCAATTCTTTAGTAAGACAGCAGTAAAAATACAAAAACGAGATTGGTTTTCTAGGAGTGAATGAAACGACTTAATAGTTATAGTTCTTGTCGGTTCATAATTACATTATAAAAGTAATGAGAATTATTTGTAATAAGGTGTTGTCGTTGCACACTTGAGTATTCCACCACTAACTCGCATTTAGACGTAGAATATAGAATTAATGAAGGTGTTTTTGACGCGGCAGTAGCTCTGGAAAGGTTGTCGTGCTAAAACACGACCTACGGGCTACACTCTCAACAATCATCGCTATGGCGTTATGGAGGCGATATTCAATATGATGATTGTGTCGCACCTCGCGACGATATATGCGGAAAAGTTGTCGTGCTAAAGCACGACCTACGGGGTACACTCTCAACAATCATCGCTATGCCGTCATGGAGCTGATATTCAATATAATGATTGTATCGCACCATGCGACGGTATATGCGGAAAGGTTGTCGTGCTAAAGCACGACCTACGTGTATAAGAGTTACACGCCTTCAACAATCATCTCTATGGCGTCATGGAGCCAATATTCAATATTGTAATCCACCAGTGCTTGCTCGGCGTCATAGCGGGCGCGCAGTACCTTTAAACAAGGTGCGCCGCTGTTCTTTTCTAATTTTTCGGCAACGTTATCGGGTAGTACGGTGACGCTTATTACACATTGTTCAAAGCTGATTTCAACTTGGTAATGAGTCGACATCACCTCTGTGATTGAGCCATCCAATGGTTGGTTGTGCAAGTTGGCAAAACGTTCGGCTGCACAATAGATCTGTTCCATCATCATTGCGCGGCCATCTAACGCGCGTACTCGAGTTAATTCATATACAGGCTGGCCGTTAAAATGAGAGTGGCTAAACTCAGGCTCTGTGGAAGGGGCATTAATTGCCACTACTTGAGTTGTTGGTGTAAAGCCTTGTTCAATGGCAAGGTGGTTAAAGTTCACTTTTTTAGCTGGATGCCATTTGAGTTTTTCGGGGGTGACAAACCAGCCGCGACGCTTTTGGCTAAAGATAAGTCCTTCGGCTTCTAGTCGTGCTAGGGCTTCACGGACGGTGATCCGTGTTGAGCTAAATGTTTCTTGCAGCGCACGCTCTGAAGGCAACTTGGCACCGGGCGTCATGCTGCCAGCGGCGAGCAGCGCTTGGATATGGTTTCGAATACGTTGATAAAGCAGCATAATTGAGTCGATAAAACCTTTTGTGACAAGCTTACTATCGTTTTATGACAGGATAAATATTTATAATTTGAGACTTGTAAACTCAGATTGGCCTAATTCGCCAAGTAGGCTTCTATTTGGCTAAACCAATAGCTACTCGGCAAAACGGCTAAACTCGGATCTTTCCCTAAATCATCAAAACGACGCAGCGCGATAATGGCGTCCAATTCAGGCAGCTTGGAGAATGCGGTAAGTTCTTCGGGGCTCATCTTTCCGCCTTGTCTTGCTAGAGTCAGTTGGCTGGCAGAAGAGAGGGTTTGGTAATACTCCTCATCAATACTGACGAGATAGCGTTTCGCATCTACGTGTTTGCGCACCAATATTGTCACCGCGGGGTCAAAACCAAGTTGAGTTAAGTGATCTGCTCCTAAATCACCATGATTGCTATATCCTTGCGGGGTAAAGTCGGGATTATGCTGAGACTGAGCAACAAAATGGCCAATATCATGTACAAATGCGGCGATTTGGGTCGCTTGATCATAACCATTTTCTTTCGCTAGGGTGGCGCATTGCTCGGCATGGTAAATTTGGCTGCATGCCTCGTCATAGGTGGCATGACCATATTGCTCGAATAGCTGTTTTATTTGTGCGATGGCATTCACTTTATATACTCCTGCTTTACGTTCGAGTCTAATTTCGCTGCGCTGCCACTAAGCTTGCTTAGCCAAACATCGAGTTTATGCGGTGGCGTATTGTTATCCTCTGCGCTTTCTTTACGGCGAATGGCATTTCTCACCATCAAGGCCCCCGCGGTGCGAAATGGCTCGACGGGAAACTGTTTAAGCGTTTGGTTGACCAAGGCGCAATGACGCCAGTCGTTATGTTGATTAAGCAGTAGACTCGCTAAGATTTGTCCACCTAAATAGGATTGCACCACGCCGTTGCCCGAGTAGCCACTGCCATAAAACACATTAGCTTGACCATTTAAATGACCAAAGAAAGGCATACCAGAGACACTTCGGTCTGAGGGGCCGGTCCAGGTTCTTTCTATCTCGAGCTGGTGGTGTGCAAAGAAATGGCTAAATGAGCGTTCAAGAATGGCTTGATAACGGCTGGCGCGGTGAAAGGAGTCTCTCACTCGGTTATTGAAACTAAAATAATTTCCACCTTTGCCAAGCATTAATCGACCGCTTGAGGTGGTGCGGTAGTAATTCACAAAAATGCGTGCATCAATCACCGGAGCACCGTGGTTCAGCCTCATTGCTTCAAGCTTTTCACGTGCCGGTGTGGTGATCGCCATATCGCTCGAAACCAACACTACGCTGCGAGAAAATTGCGGTAATAAGCTTGGCAGCCAAGCGTTAACGGCAAATACCAGCTGATTGGCTCTGATCTCGCCTTTGTCTGTGGTGATGGTTAGCGTGTCTTGGCCTTGGTGCTTTAAGTAGCGGGTGTGTTCAAATACCTTGACCCCAAGGGTTCTTGCCACCTTCATCAGTCCACGCACAAGCTTGGCGGGTTGAACACTACCCCCGTGGGGGGAGTAAATTCCAGCAAGGTTGGCATTAGAGCCGGTTGCTTGTAACTGCGCTTTAGTTAGTGTTTGCCACGCATTAAGCTGGTGTTGCTCGAGTAGGGTGGTAATGGGGCCAAAGGCATTACGCTGGCTGAGATTTGAAGCCGTATAGTAAGTACCATCAACGCGGCAGTCACATTCAATCCCGTGTTTATTGGTAAAGGCTTTAATGTCATGAACGGCCTGCTCTGACTGACGCACTAAAAAGCAGGCTTGTTCTAAGCCAAACTCTTTAATTAAGCTGGCAAACTTAGTCGACCATGTCAGCATAGCTCCGCCATTTCGACCTGAAGCACCTTGTCCACAGAGGTCTTTTTCAATAATGGCAATATTCAGCTCAGGTTTTTGCTTTTTCAGCGTTATGGCTGTCCAAAGGCCAGTAAAGCCGCCACCTATGATACAAACTTGGGTATCCAACGCGCCATGAGGCGGCGCGCTGGCTGCGGCTTTAATATCGGCTTGAGTGATTGCTTCATCAAACCAAAAAGGCTGAAAGCGCATTACGGGCGCTCTCCACGGGCGATACGAGCAGAAATATCCACCAAAACCATTTCGATGTCCGCTAGTGAATCAATCACATAGTGCGCACCGGCTTCGCCAAGCTGCTGATAAGCACTCAGTGAGTGTGCACTTTGCTCTTCGTGACCGAGTGCCGTCCATTCTTCTTCGCTAAGCCCCACCGCATTACCCGTTAAAGCAAGTCCAACTGTCCACATGCCGGCATTTAATCCCTCGCTTATTCCCGGCGCGGAGTCATCGACTTTTACGCACCCAGACACGCGATTAATCCCAAGTCTTTGCACGTTTTCTAACGCCATCCAAGGGCCTGGGCGAGAGCCTGCCGCACATTCATCACTGGCAACCACACAATCTGGCTGATAACCATAATCGGCAGCGGCAGGCACTAATACGTCCATCACAGGCTTGGGATACCCAGAGCAACTACCAATCTTAACGCCTTGTTGTTGCAAGCGTTTGATCACCGCAAGCACGCCCGGAATGGGGGCAGCTCGGTCGGCGACTTTTGCTTGTTGGAGCGGCATAAAGGTTTGATAAATATGATCAACATCTGCCGTACTCGGTGCCTGACCAAATTGCGTTATCCAGCGGGTGCGCACGCTCTCCATTTGTAGCAAGGTATTAATGTGATCCCATTTACCCATTCCCATCGGACCGCGCGCTTCAGCCAAGGAAATATCAAATTGATACGCTTGCTTAAATGCTTCAACAAAAATACTGGTGGGGGCAATCGAACCATAGTCGACCACAGTACCTGCCCAATCCAAAATTAACGCTTCAATGTGTTTCATGTTGTTATGACTCCTAGCTAGGAAATATGTGATGAAAGTGCCGTGGCGCGTACTTGCGTTGACGCCTTACGTGGTCGCTTTAATTTCACGGCAAAATAAATAATTGAACTCACTACGAGGGTGCTTGCGATAAACGCGACCCAATAGCAGGCCATGGTAAAAAAGTGCAGCCAGCTGAGCTCAGGTGTGGCAAAAGTTTTATAGAGCAAAATGCCCACTGAGCCGATGTAGCCCGCCGAATCCGCCAGATAAATCAAAAAACCGGCGTTCGCAGTCGATCCAACCGCTGAGATCATGCGGTCAAACAAAAAGCAGTTATAGGGGATATAACTGATATAAAGACCAGCCCCCAGCAGCACCATCCAAGTTTTAGGATCGAGACTTTGGGTTTGGTATAAATAGGTGCTGCCAGCCAGTAGTAAAGCCCCAAGTAAGATAAAGCCATGGTTGGCAAAAAATGCGATGCGGTTATTTTTAATTAACACCAAAGCGGCAAGCGCAATGAGCACGATAAAGGCGATGCGGATCCCGGCATAAGCAAAAATCGCGGGTTCTTGCCCATAACCTAAGGCCTGCCAGATCTCGGCTGAGAAGTTATCTCTAAAGTCACGAAAGCCAGTAAAGAGTAAAAAGCTAAGCACCAGTACGGTTATTCCAAACCAATACTGTTTAAAAAACGCCAACCGGGCTTTGCCATCCATTGGCGCGCGCTTTTGTCGTAATTGTTCATCTTCTTGTGTAGGTTCAGGAATACTATTAAGGCAAGCTACGCTAAGTACAAGCAGCGGCAGAAAAATCGCTCCGGTTGCCGCTGGCATCCACAGTTCAGGCACATTGAGTTCACTCACCAGCCATTTGCCCACGGTTCTGACCAATCCAGAGGCAAGAATAAAAGTCACGCTGAGTACCGCACCTAAGATTTCGGTGGTTTTACGACCTTCTAAAAAGCTAAAAACCAAACCCCAGATCATGCCAAGGGAGAGGCCATTGGCAAACAGCCAAACCAAATTCCAGCCCGTGGGAGTGATGGCAAATAGCACCAGTGCGAGCTCGGCGGCTAAAATCATGGCCAAAATCGCACGACCGCGATAATGATGCTGCATTTCAGCAATCACTTTAACGCCGATAAATTTCGCGCATAGGTAGCCAAACACTTGCGAAAGGATCAGGGCAATTTTAAAGCTAACAACCCAGCTCGGGTCATCAAAGGCTTCATAGGTATTGACCGAAAATGGCTTACGAAAGGCGTACATACAAAAGTAAGTCATAAACGCACTGGTCGCGGCAAATAGCACAAAGCCGATACCTTGGGCGTCTTTTAGCCAGCGCGGGCGGGCGTTAAATAGGGTGATCTGCAACATCATAGGATCCTCGGTAATTCGAGGGCAATCCTTCGTGGATTGCCCGTCAACCGGTGTATACCAATCGGCTTAATCAAGTGAATTGGTATTAAAATTGGTAGTTAATGCCGACCATGCCGCGGATACCATAGTATTCCACCTGTAATGGACGACCTTCCTCACCTTGGTAGTACTGCAATGCTTCATTGGTGAGGTTACTCAGCTCTAGGTAAACTAACGTTTGTTCGTTAAGTTGGTATGACGTTGTAAAGTCGACGCTGGTATTGGCACCATAGTAGCTATCCGACTGGCTATCACCGCCGTGCTCTTCGATATAAGCACCTTTATGATTAAGTGCTATTCGAGCTGCAAAGCGGGTGTCGTCGTAATACAGCGTAAAGTTGTAAAGCTCATTGGCCTGACGTGGAATGGCAACCTTTTCTGTGCGCTCTGGAATTTGCATTTCAGAATCCATAAAGGTTGCATTGGTCATTACCCCAAAGTTGCTCAAACTGTCAGAAATAAAACCAAGGTCGCGGTTAAATGCCAGCTCAATACCCGCAAGCCAAGCGCTATCGCCGTTTTCAGGACGGATGATGGTCACGCCTTGCTTGTTGTTGTAATTGCCAACGCTGGTGGCTTGGAAGATTGGGTCTTGGATATCTTTGTAGAATACCCCCGCAGAGACCAAACCAACGCGGTCAAAGTAATGTTCCACCATCAAGTCGAGATTATTTGAGTAGGTAGGGTCGAGCGCTGGGTTTCCTGAATTAAGCTGGTTGTCCTGCTCAAGGTAAGTTGCGCCTGGTGTTAACGAGCCAAAGTCAGGACGGGCAAAGGTGCGAGTGAGTGCGAGGCGATAATTGGTATCGTTATTGGCACGATAGGTAACATGTAGTGCAGGTAATATTGACCAATAATCATTGCTGTTGGTGGTATCAACAACTTTGTCTTCGTCGGCTAAATAAGTGTAACCAGACACTTCGGTATCGGTGCGGGTAACGCGTAAGCCACCTAATACTTCCCAGTTGTCACTGGCTTGGTAAGTTGCCATACCGTAGAGCGAGGTGTGGGTT
This sequence comes from Pseudoalteromonas sp. DY56-GL79, assembly GCF_041414765.1. NCBI lineage: Bacteria > Pseudomonadati > Pseudomonadota > Gammaproteobacteria > Alteromonadales > Pseudoalteromonadaceae > Pseudoalteromonas > Pseudoalteromonas sp. DY56-GL79. Next base: position 7,509 of record NZ_JANHZS010000018.1, read on the forward strand.
TCTTCAACATCGAAGTTTCTGCCCAGCGCTCCACCATTGCTGATGAGTGCTGATTCACCCGCATCTAGCTTGAACTTATTGCGATTTTGCGTCCAAAACTGAGCAAGAGCATCGGTGGAAGCCACCTGCGACAACTGCGTGCGATAATCAAACTTGGCTTCGCTTAAGTAATCGCTGCGACCAGGTTGATCGCTTAGAGCAAAGTCTGCAAGCGTTGGCGCTGCGCCAAATTGTTCGCTGTCCCACGCGTAAAACTCATCGGCAAAGTCAGCTTTACGGACTTTATCGCGGTATTTTGCCCCAAACTTAACGGCTAGCTGGTTATTGTATTGCCAGTCAAAGTCGGCATTGGCTACCAGTCTGTCTTTTTCGTTGACGTAGACTTTGTATAGCTCAACCCAAGACAAACCCATTTTGCTTGGATCGAGTGTAAAGCCCGAGGGGAAGTGATTGCTAATGGCGTTCCAAGGGTCACTGCCGCCGTCTACTTGGTTGTAGGCATAATTTTTACCGGTATCGCGGTCTTCAAGTCCAACATATCCAACCTCTTTTTGATCAAAACGGGCGACAAAATAGCTATTGTCTTCACTGTTGGGTTTGTCGCCATAGCGAAACTCATTTTCGTAGGTCGCTAGTTGCCAAGAGAGCGTCTTATCAAAGCCAAAGTCATGTTCACCTGCAATTTCAAAGCCTTGCATTTCGGTGATGAGTTCGTTGCGAATATGCTGCAGCTCAGCACGGTCTTTATCAAAACGCAGCCTGTGCTTATAGTGGGTTTCATCGTCAATCAGTGTGCCATACAGCGCGCTGGCGCTGAGCGTGCCGTTTTCAAGTTGATATTCCAGTGAGCCATTTAAGCCATAAGTTTCACGGGTTCCCGTATAATCACGCAGCTCTAAACGGTAAATGCCTAAGCTATCGTTACCACGACGTGGCTCATAGTTATCGGTTGCCCAATCTCGCTGCCAAGCTGTGGCATTAATGATAAAACCTAGCTTGTCGTCGAGTAGACGGTCGCCGTACACTACATTGGCAGAATAGTTTGTGCCATCGGCCAGTTCGTTTTGGCCCACAGCAAAGTTGGTTTTGAGGATAAAATCATCAGCGCCTTTTTTGGTCACGAAATTAACATTACCGCCAATCGCATCACCTTCCATGTCAGGGGTGATAGCCTTAGACACTTCCACAAATTCAATCAATTCGCTTGGAAAAAAGTCGAACGCAGTGGCGCGGCTGGTGGTTTCCTCTTCTGCGGTTGGAAGGCGGTTACCGTTGATGCTGGCTGAGCTCCATTGTGACGGTAAACCACGCACTGCAACAAAACGGCCTTCACCTTGGTCACGCTCTATCGACACACCTGGAATACGTTGCACAGCTTCAGCGGCATTTCTATCTGGTAACTTACCAATCCCATCAGCAGAAATGATACTTTTGATATTACTGGCATTTTTTTGGTTATTTGCTGCTGCCATTTCGCCACGGAAGATTTGCCCAACCGTGACTACTTCTTCCATCGCTTGTTGGTGGTTTAATAAGATTGGAGACAAGGTAGTGACTTTGCCATCAGTTACTTCCACCTGAAGTTCAGTTTCCTGATAACCCATATATTTCACGACTAGGGTGTAGCGACCGGCATCCAGTTTTGGTAGTTCAAAGCGACCACGATAATCAGATACTGTGGATACATCTTGGCCTTTTACTGAGATAACAGCGCCAGACAGATTACTTTGTGGGTCTTTTACAACACCAACGAGTTTACCTGTCGCAGCATATAAGCTGGGACTGGTGGCGAGTAACACGGCAGCAGCGATTTGGGTTAGTTTTTTCATTGCTCTTTTCTCAAAAGTTTGGGTTAAGTTTTCTGGTCTAGTCCAGTTTGTTGCAGATAGAGTAATGACGGTTTTTTACATTCCGATGACACAAAGGTGAAAAATTAACTAGCGCCTACTGCTCTTTGTTGTTTAATTCGTTTTATAGGAGATAGGTGGATGTTGCTAGATGTTTGGCTTAACTGAATAAGATTTGTCATACTCGCGTTATCAGCGGCAGGTTTTCAGTAAAGGAATGGCAACGTGATTTATGCTTTGATTGCGGCGATTGGACTTTCTCTTTTTATCTATAGCATCACAGCTCGACAATTAGATAGGGCGGAGCTCACTGCACCTATGTGGTTTGTGCTAACGGGCGGGGCGATAGGCTTTGTGCTTGGTAATATTGAAGGGGGGCAACAAGCTTTAGCAGTAGATATTAATGGCCTACAAACTTGGTTGCCGATTATTGAGCTAACGCTTGCGATTTATTTATTTTCCGATGCTGCAAAAACGCGATTACGGGTGTTATCTCACAGCTTCCAGTTACCGGTTAAGTTGTTACTCGGGCTGCCATTAACTATGGTATTTGGCGCTTGGGTGGCCCATGAGCTGTTCCAGTTATCTTGGTTGGCTTGCTTTTTAATTGCGGTGATCATCACCCCAACCGATGCTACTTTATGCAAAACCTTCATTCAGGATAAGTCTGTGCCCACCAGATTACGTGAGGCAATTAATGTGGAAAGTGGCTTGAATGATGGCCTGTGTATTCCGGTATTTCTGTTTTTACTGGGCGTATTAGCTGAGCGAATGCAAGCGACGACTGAATCATTTGCTTGGATTTTTATACGTGAAGTAGGGATTGCACTCGTTGTCGCGGGGTTACTGACTGGGGTGATCATTTGGTTACTTAAACGCGCCTATCAACATCATTACTTTGCGTCTAAAACCAGCCCTTTTCTCTTTGTTGGTATCGCTTTTTTAGTTTTCTCGGTAACTCAAGCTTTGCATGGCAGTGGCTTTATTGCTGCATTTGTCAGCGGTTTGCTGTTTGATAAATATTATCGTGATGAGTTTAAAGATCAGCTTATCGAAGAAGGGGAGCATCTCGCCGAATTTGCGGCTTTTATGATCTGGATTGTGTTTGGTTTGTCGGCCAGTGTAGTGCTGCTAAATGTTACCCAATGGCAGGTTTGGGTGTACGCAGTGTTAGCAACTGCCATGTTTAGATTGATCCCGGTATTCCTCTGTTTGTTAGGTGGTGCACTGACAACCAAAGAGCGCTTTACGTTAGCTTGGTTTGGCCCCAAGGGATTGGCTTCGGTGGTGCTAACCTTAATGCTACTTAGCGAAGAGTTGCCAAATGGTTTGCAAATTACTCAAGTGGCAATGGCAACGGTGCTGTTGAGCATTTTTGTGTTTGGATTATCTAGTCGACCCATTTCTAAATTATTTACCAGTGCTTCTGGTCGAGAGTGATTACTCTAAATCACAATTGGTATAGCGTATGATTTCGTATCTGAATTGTACTGTTATATTGTAACTTGTTGTGAAATAAAATATTTTTTGTCACTTTGCTGAAATAAAAAAGTCATGTAACGCGCCTAGACTGTGCCCGCCTTACAGACAAATATTACGTTTCAGGAACAGTACAATGAATAAAAAGTTACTTACAGTTGCTATCTCTGCAATTCTACTCACCGCGTGTGATGACGATACAAAAACCGTTGAGGTGATCAAAGAAGTCGAAGTCATCAAAGAAGTACCAGTGCAAGAAGTGACACAAGTAAAAAATGTGATCCTTATGATCGGTGACGGTATGGGACCACAGCAAGTTGGCTTACTTGAAGAGTATGCTCAGCGCGCGCCAAACTCAACTTATAAAAACAAAGGCAATCAAACTGCGCTTTCTAAACTTGCTGCGGGTGGTCATTTAGGCCTTTCCATGAACGCACCACATGGCGCAACTGGCAGTCTAGTGACTGACTCTGCTTGTTCGGCAACTCAATTAGCAACCGGCCTTGCTGCAGGCTCAGAAATGATAGGCCTTGATGCCGATGGCAATAAAGTAGCGACTATCTTAGAAAAAGCCAAAGCCGCGGGTAAAGCGACGGGTCTTGTTTCAGATACACGTATTACGCATGCGACGCCAGCAGCATTTGCTGCTCATATGCCGCACCGTTCATACGAAGCTGAAATCGCTGAGCAATTAGTTCGCTCTGGCAGTGTTGACGTGATGTTATCTGGTGGCGCTCGCGTATTTGTACCAAAGAGCACGTCTGACAATGCTGAAGTAAAAGCACAACTTGACGCACTTGGCATGCCTAGTAGCGTATATAAAAGTTCAAAGCGTGGAGATGAAACTAACCTAGTTGTTGAAGCAAAAGAGCAACATGGTTATGGCCTTGCTTTTGATAAAGCACAATTAAGCAGTTTTGAAGGCGAAAAAGTACTAGGTCTATTCGCAAACTCTGGTATGAGTGACGCAATTGCTTACAAAGCTTGTCAACAAAGCAACAGCTGTACTCAGCCTTCATTAAAAGAAATGACGGTGAAAGCGCTTGATATCTTGTCAAAAGATGAAGATGGCTTTTTCTTGATGATTGAAGGTGGTCAAATTGACTGGGCGGGTCACGCAAACGATGCAGGTTGGATGCTAAACGAGCTGCTTAAATTTGATGAAGCCGTTGAAGCTGTTCATGAGTGGGTAAAAGACCGTAACGATACGCTAGTCGTTGTGACTGCGGACCATGAAACGGGTAGTTTTGGCTTTAGTTATTCAAAGCATGAGCGTCCTGAAGCACAAACGCTGTCTGGCGATGGTATGTATGTAAATGGTGTTGCTAAAGAATATCATCCTAAATTTAACTTTGGTCCACTTGCGCAACTAGACAAGCTCTACGCGCAAACAGGCACCTTCTTCGATATTCTTGCTGAAGCTGCGCCTGATGAAGCCTATGAGAATGTATCGGGTCCAACTTGGAAAGCGACCATTGAAGATATGACGGCTTACACGGTGACGCTAGATAATGCAGAGAAGGTTGGTCAAAGTGTCTATGACGATAAAGATGCAACGATGATCCCTGCGTTTGAGGACTTCGGTGACTTCTACGTATACGCCAAAGAAGACTACACTGGAAAAATCGCTCGCGCGATTGCCTCAGAGCAAAGCGTAGTGTGGGGTACTGGTACGCATACGGCTGCGCCAGTACCGGTTTATACTTTCGGTCCTGCGGGCGTAACTAAGCAGTTCTCAACCATGCAGCACCATGTGGATGTTGCAAACAAAATGATGACTGCACTTGGTTTAACTGAATAAACCAAGCACCTAGATTTAAGTAACTTCAGTTAAGCCACAGCAATGTGGCTTTTTTCCGTCATTAAGGTCAGAAACTCGCGTTGTGGTAGCGGTTTTGAATAGTAATAACCTTGACCAAAATCACATCCAGCCTGTTTTAATAGCTGATGCTGGGTCGCAGTCTCAACCCCTTCAGCGATGACTTTTAAGCCAAGGCGGTGGGCCATCAAAATAATGGTTTCACACAGGGTTAAATCGTCTGCATTGGTTGCGATGCCATCGACGAAGCGCTTATCAATTTTCACAAAGTGACAATCTAATTGTTTTAGATACGCAAGTGACGAGTAACCCGTGCCAAAGTCATCTAACGCAAATTGAAAGCCTTGCTGCTTTAACCGTTCAACTCGTTGTTTAGTGCGGCTATCATTGTGCATCATCATTCCCTCCGTAACTTCTAAAACCACGTGCTCAGCGGGGATCGCAAGCGTCGTGAGTTTGTCACTCCAGCTTGCTAAGGTGCAATTTTTAGCGGCAAATTGGACCGGTGACACATTGATGCTAATTTGTGTTGCATGGCCTAAGTGCTGTAGTTGCGTCAACGTGTCAACAGACTGCGCAAAGGCTAAATCTCCAATATGATGAATGAGCTGGGTTTCTTCGGCTAACGGAATAAACTCAGCGGGACTCACCATGCCTTGCTCTGGGTGTCGCCAGCGGATCAAGGCCTCGGCTTTGGCGACGCGATTGTCGTCAAGTGACACGATTGGCTGGTAGTGCATTTCAAATTGATTGTTATGCAGTGCAGTGCGAATACCTTTGAGCATTTGCATTCTAGATTCCGCGACTTTGCGTAAGGTATCGTCAAAAATCACATAGCCATTGCGACCTTGTTGCTTTGCTCGATACATTGCTTGATCGGCGGCCTTTAATAGGGCTTCTGCACCATTACCATCTGTTGGTGCGGTGGCAATCCCCATACTTGCCGTGATATGGCACTGCTCATCTTTGATCTCAAATGGTTGTTTGAGTGCAGATTGGATCTGGGAGGCCAATGCTTTGCATGTTGTTTTGTGTTCATCATCTTCCAACACAAAGACAAACTCATCACCTCCAATGCGGGATAAAAACGCATGCGGAGCTATACTCTTTAAACGTTGTGCGACTAACTTTAATAGTAAGTCGCCGTAATAATGGCCTAAAGTGTCGTTAATATCCTTGAAGTTGTCGAGATCGAGTAACAGCACGGCGGTTTGTTGTTGTCCGCTGGCAACCTGCTTTTTTAAGTGCTTTTTAAGTCCTACACGGTTGTGAAGATCGGTTAATTCATCAAAATGTGCTTGTTTCCAGATCAGCGCATCTTTACGCTTAACTTCGGTAATATCGGTGAAGATCGCGACGCGGCGATAGATCTCACGGTTGCTATCATAAACGCTATCAATAGTTAGCCATTCGGTGTAGAGCTCGCCATTTTTCTTACGGTTGACAATCTCACCTTGCCAACGGCCATGTTCGTTAAGCTGCTGCCACATTAACTCGTAAAAGCTACGGTCGTGTTGACCCGATCCTAACATGGCAGTGGACTTACCTAGCACCTCTGAGCGTGAGTAACCAGTTACACGCGTAAAGGCGAGGTTGACGTCCAAGATAAAGCCATTGGCATCCGTGATGATCATGCACTCACTACTATTGTTGTACACCAATGCTGCAAGGTTTAATGCCTCTTCTTGATGCTTACGTTGGCTAATATCGCGGAAAATCAACAACGCCTGAGGATGGGATTCAATGGCGCACAGGCGACATTCAACCACTTGATTGCTGGTTGGAGAAAACTCGAGTTGCACATAGGTTTTATCGTTTAGCAGAGCAAGTTCTGCTCGGATCCGCTTATAGATATGTTCTGGGAGTAACTCTCTCAGCGTTTGTGCCTTATCGGTATAATCACCATAGCGAGATAAGATCTGAGCCTGCTGATCTAAGCGCACATAGCTATCGGGGAGTGCATTAATCAAGGCTTTTACAACGGCAAGTCTATGATTTGCATTGTCTTCAGCGGCAAGGCGTGTTTGCGCCATATGAGCAAAGCGCTCGGCGATATGCTCAAATTCGCTAGGGACTTTGGCTGCGTTAAAACGAGAATCTTGTTTACCTGACTCAAGTGCTGCAATAGCATCCTTTAGTGCGCTTAGCGGTTTTAAAAGTTGTTGCTTTAGTTGCCAATGGGTTTGCCAAAACAAAATGCACACAAGCACAAAGAAGATCCCTAAAAAGAGTGCAAAACGCTTATCTATACTGCTCAACTGGGACTCAAAGTCGAAACTAAAGTAGATTTGTAACGCTCGGTTGCTGTTATTGAGTGATTGCTTTACATACACCAAGCGATTGCCTTCTGGGGTGTTTAGTAGTGTCGCCTGTGTGCTTAAATTGCTTGGCCAAGAGCTGCTAACAGCACGGCCAAGTTCTGCATTTGCTGCTGGATATTGCGCAATGATTTGCGCTTTAGCATCGGCAATCATTACCCGAGTACCTACAGGAAGGGGCAGCTTTGCAAGGGTCTGGCTCCAATGCGTTAAGCCTTTTACCGCAACAAGCATAAATAAAAATTGTTGCTGATCATCGTAAATTGGTAGCGCGAAGTTGACCGTTGCACGCTGCATGCTGCGGTCAATTTGATACTCACCAATACTGAACTGGGCAGTGCGTATTGCGGTTTTAAAGTAACCACGATCGGCGATATTGATCTCGCGTTGATCTGCTTGATGCGTCGTACAAAGTACGTTCCCTTGTGCGTCAACTATGCCAAGGTTAGCTAGGTTGGGGCTGAGCAGCATCGCGTGATAAAGCAGCGGCGGGCACTTACCGTGCTCTACCGTAAGATGATCAATACGGGTCGACAGTTGCTGTAAGACTTGTTCTGTATCTGCGAGCTCTACCTGCTGGATCGCCGCAACTTGTTTGGCATAATGCAGCGCCTGTTGTGACTGTTGTGTTAATGCCTGCTGACGTTGCTCACATAATAGAATTAAAATAATGATCAGACATGGCAAGCACAGTAGAACGAGTAAGCGATAAAATCGAAACTGTATTGAAGATTTCAGAATAATCCCACCTATGGAGCTGATCAGAGAGCGCGAATGATACCGAATCGAGTAGGGACAACCAAGCAAATTTGCATAAATAATTCAGCTGCAAAAGCATCCTTAAGCAAGGGTTAACAAATGGAATTTTTAATTTCTAATTTGAAAGTATGACGTGATTATCTGGCCAAAAAAAATGGCATTTTTTCATCTCTCCACTTTTTTCCACAAAATTCATGATCTTCCACAAATCCCGCGATTTTTCTGGCTTTCAAAGGCGTTAAAGGTACCGACTGAGCTTGACAAAAGTGCTTGTCAAGCCCTAGACTGTTCTTCTGTGGTAAAAAGTGGGTTTTAGTGGATCAAACTGGATCAACCAACTTAGAAATAGGATCACGCATGTTTCGAGGTGCAAGTTCGCTAGCTTTGGATGACAAAGGGCGTTTTGCGGTACCGACTAAGTACCGTCAACCGCTGCTGTCCGAAGATCAGGGAACTGTTATTTGTACTATTGCGATCAACGAACCGTGCTTGTGGCTCTACCCACTCTCCGAATGGCTAGAAATTGAGACCAAACTAAGTCGCATCTCTAATACCAATCCCAGAGTGAGACGCTGGCAGCGGATGTTGCTAGGTCATGCTACAGAATACCAACTAGACAAGAATGGCCGGATTTTATTGGCGCCTTCATTGCGATCCCATGCGCAATTAGGCAAAAAGATCATGCTAGTTGGGTTACTCAATAAATTTGAAATTTGGGACGAAGAACGCTGGTATCAGCAAATGCAGGCAGATACCGAAATTGAACACTCAGGAAACTTTGAGGAAAGCCCTGAACTGGAAAACTTTTCCTTGTAGGGGTAAACAAATTAATGAGCGAAGAGTTTAAGCATATTTCGGTATTAATGACCGAAACCCTAGATGCCCTAGCAATTAACCCTGAAGGTATATATATCGACGGGACATTTGGTCGTGGTGGGCACTCAGGTGAAATCCTCAAAAGATTGTCGACTGGGCGTTTACAAGCCATAGATCAAGATCCTCAAGCAATTAAGGCGGCTGAAAAGTTTGCCGATGATGCGCGTTTCTCTATAGCGCGAAGCCGCTTCTCGCAAATTAAATCTGTCGCGGAACAAGCCGGTATCTTAGGACAGGTTGATGGCATCTTGTTGGACATTGGTGTGTCTTCCCCTCAGCTTGATGATGCAGACCGTGGCTTTAGCTTTATGAAAGATGGGCCACTAGATATGCGTATGGATCCTGATTCAGGTCGCAGCGCTGCACAGTGGCTAGCTGAAGCAGAGCTTGAAGAAATGGTATTCGTGATCAAAAAGTATGGCGAAGAAAAGTTTGCTACTCGTATTGCTCGTAAAGTCATTGAAGTGCGCGAGCACACCGCGATTACTACGACAGCGCAATTAGCACAACTGATTGATGAAGCTGTGCCTGTCAAAGATAAACACAAGCATCCTGCAACACGTACTTTCCAAGCTATTCGTATTTATATTAACAGTGAGTTAGAAGAAATTCAGACTGCATTGCAAGCGTCACTTGAGGTATTAAAACCTGGTGGTCGGTTAGTGGTGATCTCGTTTCATTCTCTAGAAGATCGCATTGTAAAGCAGTTTATTAAGAAGCAGAGTAAGGGAGAGGCGATACCCAGAGGTCTGCCTTTAACGGATGAACAACTTAAACAAAATCTCACCTTAAAGGCAGTGGGTAAAGCCATTAAGCCTAGCGATGCAGAGATTGCACAAAATCCACGCTCGCGAAGCTCAGTATTAAGAGTGGCGGAGAAGCTCTAATGAATGCAAGTAAGCAACGTCAACCGAATCTATTTGTAGAAATAGGCTATTACATCATTGCTAATAAGTTGACGGCATTCTTGCTACTTACGATTTTGATTTCTGCACTCGCGGTAGTGCAAATTACCCATTTAACTCGCCAGCAATTGATACAGCAGGATGAGTTATTGCAACAGCGCGATGAGCTAGACCTACAATGGCGATATCTCGTTGTGGAAGAAGAGTTTTACTCCCAGCATGCAAGGATTGAAGAGATAGCCAAGATGCAGTTAGAGATGAAACGCCCAACCAGTAAAGATGAACAGGTGATTGTGCTGCCATGAATAAACAAAAGCAAAAAACTCAATCTATTATCACCTGGCGCTTTGCTCTAGTTTGCGGCGTGATGCTCACCGTTTTTATGACGCTGGTTGCACGCGCTGCATTTTTGCAAGTAATTGAGCCTGATAAGGCCATTGAAGAAAATGATAAGCGCACCGTACGGGTTGAGAAACTCAATGTCCAACGAGGCATGATCTTCGACCGTAATGGCAAAGAGCTGGCAGTGAGTGTGCCGGTTGTGAGCGTTTATGCAGATCCCCTTGCCATTGATAAGGCACTTGCCAAAAAAGTGTTACGTAAAGCCCGTAAAGAAGGTGAAGATTATAAAGCGTTAGAGCAAAACGATGCTGAGCTGAAAATACGGAAACAAGCTTGGTACGATGATGAGCTCAGGTGGAAAGAGCTTGCAGATGTGCTCAGACTTAAACCAGAAAATGTCGATGAACGGCTTAGGGGAGACCCAAGCCGTCGTTTTGTCTATTTGAAGCGTCAAGTGACGGCGGTTGTTGCCAACTATATTCGTCAAATGCGCCTGCCGGGCGTGCACTTGCTTGACGAGTCCAAACGTTTTTACCCAAGCGGCGAAGTAACGGCGCACATGATTGGCGTAACCGATATTGATGGCAAAGGTATCGAAGGCGTCGAGCGTATGTTCGACTCTGCATTAACCGGTACTGCTGGTAAACGCACCATTCGAAAAGATGCGCAAGGTCGTGAAGTACAAGTACTTTCAGAAGAACAGCGTGTCGAGCCAGAAGATGTTTACCTGAGTATTGATTTACGGATCCAAGCCATTGCCTACCGCGCGTTAAAGTCGGCGGTACTGAGCTATAAAGCTACCTCTGGTTCGGCGATAGTTGTTGATGTACACACTGGCGAGATTTTAGCTTTGGTGAATAGCCCAAGCTTTAATCCTAACGACCTAAGTACTGCTGCACCTTATAAACGTCGTAATCGTGCTATGACTGACCTATTTGAACCCGGTTCAACCTTAAAGCCTTTAGCGGTATTGGCTGGTTTAAATTATGGTGCAGTTAAGGCAACAGACACGATAGATACTTATCCGGGCTGGATGAACTTAAGCGGTGGCTTAGTGAAAGACACTCGCAACAATGGTGAGCTGAGCTTAAGAGAGATCCTTAAAATCTCCAGTAACATGGGAGTTGCGAAGATCTCGCAGATGCTGCCAAAAGAGTATTTTATCAATCTATACCAACAAGTGGGCTTTGGTGAGCCAACGGGCTCAAACATGATTGGTGAAAGCGCAGGTTTATTTTATCCAAACCGCCGTTGGTCTAACTTTGAAATTGCAACACTTTCTTATGGTTATGCGGTATCAGTAAGTACCGCACAAATGGCGAGACTTTACGCCATGTTTGGAGCCGGTGGTATCTTGCGACCACTCACAATTGTGAAGCAAGATGAAATTCCTGAAGGTAAGCGTATTTTTAGCGAGCAAGATACACATGCCGTGGTAGAGATGATGGAGTCAGTATTTGAACGTGGTGGTACAGCCCACAACGTAAAAGTTGATGGATACCGTGCCGCTGGTAAAACAGGTACTTCAGAAAAAGCCGTGGCGGGTGGTTATGGTGATGAGTACGTTGGTTACTTTGCGGGCGTTGCACCGGTAAGTGACCCAAGGCTTGCGGTTGTGGTGATGGTTAATGAACCGGCGGGAGATGTTTACTATGGCGGTCAAACCGCAGGGCCTGCTTTTGCTGAAATTATGTCTAATGCACTGAGAATTCTAAACGTAGCACCTGATAAAGAGCGTGTAGCTTATATTTCGGGAGCAGATAACGATGCGTGATCTGGCTCAGGTACTCAGTGATTATGGTGTCAATATTGCCGCTGTTGAGGTTGAGCACCTACGCATAGACAGTCGAGCGATTGAGCCGGGTGATTGTTTTGTTGCACTGCAAGGTCATGCCCAAGATGGTGCTAAATATGCCGCTAGTGCCGTTGCGCAAGGCGCTAAATGTGTGCTTGCAGAAACGGGAAGCGAGCTTAATATTGCCCCGGAGCAAGCGATTTTTATCGACAATCTTGCTGATAAGTTGGCGGCAATTGCAGCGCAGTTTTATGCATACCCGAGTAAAAAGCTCAAACTCACAGGCGTTACTGGCACCAATGGTAAATCTACCACGACAGCGATGATTGCCAATTTAGCTAGCCTAACCGGTAGTGCTGGTGCTGTGATAGGTACGCTTGGTTATGGTCAACCAGACAGCCTTATTCCGCTGGCAAACACCACGCCGTCAAACGTAGATTTACAACGTATTTTGGCGTTTTTACAGCAACAATATGAGCAAGTCGCGATGGAAGTCTCTTCCCATGGTTTGGTGCAAGGTCGAGTTGATGAGTGCGACTTTGATGTGGCTGTTTTCACCAATTTGACGCGCGATCACTTAGATTATCACGGTGATATGCAAAGCTATGCAGAAGCCAAGAAACTACTATTTACTCGCTGTGCGCCAACTCACAAAGTCATCAATATTGACGATGAAGTGGGGGCTAGTTGGGCTGCTGAATTCAATGACGACACCGTGGTTGTTTACGGTCGCTGGAGTGAAGCGCATAGCTACCAACAATACGTATTCTTTGATGCCGTGTCGGCACACCCAAACGGTTTAACAGCGACATTAAAAACCAGCTGGGGTGAATGTGAAGTCAATGTGCCACTGTATGGTGAGTTTAATCTTTATAATTTAGTTGCTGCGATTGCGACTTTACTATTGCAAGGTGCAAGTCTTGATGCATTAAGCGAAGCTTGCAGCCAGCTCGCGCCAGTTGCAGGCCGCATGCAGCCATTTAGTGCCCCTGAAAAGCCTACCTGTATTGTTGATTATGCCCATACCCCAGACGCTTTGGCACTTGCACTACAAGCCTTGCGAGCACATGTACCGGGTAATCTTATCTGTGTGTTTGGTTGCGGTGGTGATAGAGATAAAGGTAAGCGTCCTGAAATGGCGCGAGCTGCGGAGAAATATGCAGATAAACTGGTGATCACCAGCGATAATCCACGAAGTGAAGATCCTAATTTAATCATTGATGACGTTAAGGCAGGACTCATCCACCCTGAGTATGCTGTCTGCCAGCCTGATAGAGGGCTAGCCATTCAACACGCGATAGACCTAGCTGATGAAAACAGTGTGGTGCTAATAGCGGGGAAAGGGCACGAGGATTATCAAATTATAGGTACTGAGCGCATTGATTTTTGTGATAGGCAATGCGTTGCAGCGATTTTACGAGGGGAAAAGGCATGATCAAGATGGATTTTTCTTGGCTTGCAGCAGTCTTAAAAACCCCTTACGACGGGGAGAATTTGGCAGTCGCCAATATTAATACTGATACCAGAACAATACAGTCTGGTGAGGTGTTCTTAGCACTTAAAGGGCCTAACTTTGACGGCCACCGCTTTTTGGATGTGGCCAAAGCGCAAGGTGCTATTGCAGCTATTGTTTCTGAGCACGATGAAGATATCGATTTACCACAGTTTGTTGTTGCAGATACGCGCATTGCTTTAGGCCAAATTGGTCGAGCAGTAATTGAAACCGTTGCCCCTAAAACCATTGCAATTACTGGCAGTGTCGGTAAAACCACAGTGAAAGAAATGTGTGCAGCGATTTTGGCGCAAAAAGGCAAAGTCCTTGCTACTAAAGGTAATTTTAATAACGACATCGGGGTACCGTTGACGCTATTGCGCTTAAGTGAAGATGATGAATACGCGGTGATAGAGCTCGGCGCTAACCACTTGGGTGAAATTGCTTATACCACAGAATTAGTGAGCCCAGACGTGGCGACAGTGTGTAATGTCGCACCAGCCCACATCGAAGGGTTTGGTTCAATTGATGGCGTAGGAAAAGCGAAAGGTGAGATTTTCTCGGGCCTAAAAGCTGACGGTGTCGCAGTCATCAATGCGGATAGTGATTATGCTCAGATGTGGCAGGAAAGCTTAGCTGTTTCTAAAGTGAAACGTTATAGCTTAAATGCTCAGCTTGATATATGGGTGGAAGCAATTGAGTTGGATGAGCTAGCTCGCCCTACCTTCACGCTATGCCAGGGTGAAGAGCGTACCACCATTAGTTTACCGCTTAGTGGCCAGCACAACGTTGGCAATGCGCTGATTGCGGCAGCATTGACAACTGAACTGGGCGCAAGCTTAAGTGAGGTGGCAACGGGTCTTGAACAAATGGCTGAAGTAAAGGGCCGTGTCAACATGATCCAAGTCTCGGATACGCTGCGTGTGGTCGATGACACCTACAATGCAAACGTGAAGTCTGTCAACGCGGCGATTGATTTATTGGCGTCTATGTCTGGCTATAAAGTATTGGCGTTGGGTGATATGGCAGAGCTGGGTGAAGATGCCCGCGAATATCACCGTGAAGTCGGCGAGTATGCTAAGCAGCAAGGCATTGATGAATTGTTTTCATTGGGGGTGCTGAGTAGTTGCGCTAGCAATGTATTTGAAAAGCCAAATCGTCATTTCTCGACTCGCGAGAATTTAATGAAGGCGTTACGGGTTGTATTGGCCGAGCAATCAGGGCAATGCACCGTTATTGTTAAAGGATCACGTAGTGCGCGGATGGAACTGCTCGTTGAAGAATTAGTAAACGCTGGCCAGTCGGATAGCGAGACAGGAGAAGTATCATGTTAGTTTGGCTAGCCGAGTATCTTACCCAATATTATTCTGGGTTTAACGTATTTTCTTACCTTACCCTGAGGGCGATTTTAGGCATTTTAACGGCGTTAATGATTTCGTTGTATTTTGGTCCTAAACTCATCGCTGCATTACAGCGTATGCAGATTGGTCAGACCGTACGTGATGATGGCCCTGAATCGCACTTGTCTAAGTCGGGTACGCCAACCATGGGTGGACTCTTAATTCTGGCTGCGATCTTTACCAGTACGCTACTGTGGGGCGACCTTAGCAACAAATATGTATGGGTGACGTTATTTGTCATTGGCAGCTTAGGTATTGTTGGGTTTGTTGATGATTACCGTAAGGTGATCAGAAAAGACAGTAAAGGCCTAATTGCACGTTGGAAGTACTTCTGGCAGTCGGTCATTGCGATATCTACCGCGGCATTTTTGTACTTTACGTCCACCAGCGCTGCGGAAACCACGCTAGTCGTGCCATTTTTGAAAGATGTGTTACCACAACTTGGTTTGTTCTATTTGGTCATGAGCTACTTTGTGATTGTGGGTACGTCAAACGCAGTTAATCTAACAGATGGCTTGGATGGTCTTGCCATTGTTCCGACCATTTTGGTTGCCTCAGCACTCGCTATTATTGCTTACGTTACCGGTAATGCGAATTTCTCAAGCTACCTTCATATTCCTCATTTACCACTCACAAGTGAATTGGTTGTGGTATGTACTGCGATTGTCGGCGCAGGTCTTGGTTTCTTATGGTTCAACACCTATCCGGCACAAGTTTTTATGGGCGATGTGGGTTCATTGGCGTTGGGTGGTGCACTCGGGATCATCGCTATTTTAGTACGCCAAGAGTTAGTGCTTATCATTATGGGCGGTGTATTTGTGATGGAGGCATTATCCGTGATTTTACAGGTAGGGTCTTACAAACTCAGAGGTCAGCGGATCTTTAGAATGGCCCCTATTCACCATCATTACGAATTAAAAGGATGGCCTGAGCCGCGCGTGATAGTCCGTTTTTGGATCATCTCGATTATCTTGGTTTTGGCCGGCCTTGCGACGTTGAAGATTAGATAATGACGTATATTGAGCAATTACAGAAAAAGCATGTCACAGTACTGGGACTTGGAGTCACAGGACAGGGGATTGTGCGTTTTCTGCTGTCGCACGGTATTAATCCAAAAGTGGTTGATAGTCGTCCAGTGCCTCCGGGCTCGGACTGGCTAAGTCACAACGCACCTGAATGTGAAGCGGTATTTGGCAATCTTGCTGATGCCGCTTTAGCGCAAACGGATCTGATTATCATTAGCCCAGGGATCCCGTTATTTGAACAGAGCGTTGCCGCAGCCATTGCCGAAGGCGTTGAAGTCATCGGCGATATCGAGCTATTTGCACGCCTTAATACCCGTCCAGTAATTGCCGTTACGGGCTCTAACGGTAAGTCCACCGTTGTTACGCTCGCGACAGAAGTATTGAAAGCCGCAGGCTTAAAAGTTGGACTTGGCGGCAATATTGGCACGTCTGTGTTGTCGTTGTTAGAGCAGCCGCATGATGTTTATGTGCTCGAGCTGTCTAGTTTTCAGCTTGAAACCACTCATAGCTTGGCTTGTTTGTCGGCAATGATCCTCAATATTACTGAAGATCACATGGATCGCTATCCTGATTTTCAAGCTTATATTGAAGCGAAGCAGCGTATTTACCAGCATGTTGAGCATATTGTCTTTAATGCTGAAGATCATTATACCTTTGCGCAGCATGGGCAAGGCAGCAGTGTATCCCTCACTGAGGGGGATTATCACTTAATGACCTTTGACGGTGAGCCGCATTTTGCACACAAACAAACACCACTGCTAGCGGTAAAAACGTTGGCGATGGTGGGGCGACATAATCAATTTAACGCCTTGGCGGTATTAGCGTTATTAGCGCCGATGCAATTACCTATGCAGGCATTTGCCAGCGCGTTTGCGAGTTTCACGGGGTTACCTCATCGTTGTCAGTTAGTTGCCGATGTTGCAGGGGTTCGTTACTTCAACGATTCAAAGGCAACGAATGTTGGCTCGACGGTCGCCGCCATTGATTCTTTAGCTTCAGGTCGCAAAAATATTATTTTGATCGTGGGTGGTGATGCGAAAGGGGCAGATCTTTCACCACTCAAGACGCCACTCACTACGCATTGCAAAGCGCTATTTTGTTTCGGACAAGACGGCGCACAGTTTATGCCACTGCTGCGCAATAGCCATCAAGTCCACAATCTGGAAGAAGCCGTGTTGGCGGCAAAAACGATAGCGACTAATGGCGATATTGTGCTATTAGCACCAGCCTGTGCCAGCATAGATATGTATCCAAACTATATGGCGCGAGGGGATGAGTTCGTCCGTTTAGTGGGGGAACATGCTTGATTAATGTCGCTGATATCAAAGAGGCGCTAACGCCTCGCCAGTCCGAGAGCTTATTTGACGTACCTTTGATGTACTGCATGCTCATGCTTATTGGAGTGGGATTTGTAATGGTGACAAGCGCTTCTATGCCAGTTGCCGAGCGACTATTTGATAATCCTTTTCACTTTACTATTCGCCACGTTATCTTTTTAGTGGGCTCGTTTATTCTCTTTTGGTTTGCGACGAGTGTGCCAATGACTTGGTGGAAACGCAGTAATCCATATTTGCTGCTTTTTGGTTTGGTACTGTTAGTGGCGGTACTCATTATTGGTCGCGAAGTAAATGGTGCAAGGCGCTGGATCCCGCTTGGTCCTTTTGGTTTGCAAGTAGCGGAGGCATCTAAGCTATTTTTCTTCAGCTATATTGCCGGCTACTTGGTACGTAAACGCGATGAAGTACAAGAAAACATCAAAGGCTTTGCCAAGCCAATGATTGTGTTTGCGGTGTATGCGTTCTTAATTTTGATGCAGCCGGATTTAGGCACTGTGGTGGTTATGTTTGTGACGACCGTTGGCCTGTTGTTTTTAGCCGGTGCAAGGCTTTGGCAGTTTTTTACTTTAATGCTTACCGGTGTCTCTTTGGTGGTACTGCTTATCATCATTGAGCCATATCGTATGAAGCGTGTCGTGGGCTTTTTAAACCCTTGGGAAGATCCATTTGGTGCCGGTTATCAATTGGTACAATCCCTAATGGCATACGGCCAAGGAGGCTGGTTTGGTCAAGGCTTGGGTAATAGCATACAAAAGCTACAGTATTTGCCGGAAGCACATAATGACTTTATTTTCGCTGTAATTGCCGAAGAACTGGGCTTTATTGGTGTATTTAGCATTATTATTGTACTCGGAATATTAGTTACTCGAGCGCTTTTTATCGGGCAAAAGGCCCTTAAAGCAGGCAAAGAATACGAAGGGTATTTTGCCCTGGGCATTGGTATTTGGTTTGCCTTTCAGGCAGTCGTTAATATTGGTGCGAGCGCCGGCATTTTACCTACTAAAGGCTTAACACTGCCATTTGTTTCTTACGGTGGGTCGAGTCTTTGGGTTATGACAATTGCGGCAGGTATTTTACAGCGCATAGACTTTGAGACAAAAATGTCGACAAGACAGGCAACATCCCGTGGAGGTAGACGATGACTAAACGTCTTCTAGTGGTCGCGGGCGGTACAGGTGGACATATTTTTCCAGGTATTGCAGTGGCACAATTTTTACAAGCGCAGGCTTGGCAAGTGAGCTGGGTTGGCACTGCGGACCGAATGGAAGCCGATGTGGTGCCGCGTTACGGTTTTGAAATTGATTTTATTGCCATGAAAGGCGTCCGAGGTAACGGGGTCAAACGATTACTAACCGCACCATTTATGGTTTTAAAAGCGGTACTTGCAGCAAAGCGTATTTTACAACAGCGTAAACCTGATGTGGTGTTAGCCATGGGCGGTTATGTAACTGGCCCTGTAGGTGTTGCTGCGAAACTGCTTGGGATCCCTTTGGTGATCCATGAGCAAAATGCAGTTGCGGGTATGAGTAATAAGTTGCTGGCGAAAATTGCAAGTCGCGTATTGGCGGGTTTTCCCGGCGCATTCAGTGAAAAGCTCGCTCAGGTTGTGGGAAATCCGGTACGTGCAAGCGTTGCTGAAATTAGCGATAAACCCGTTTCAGTGCCGTTAAATCTATTAATTGTCGGTGGTTCATTGGGAGCAAAGGCACTGAATGAAACCGTACCAGAAGGACTCAAGTTACTAAAGCAACAGGTGGCCAGTATCGGATTAAATATTCGTCATCAAAGCGGTAAACATAACCAAGACGATACACAACAACGATATGAAAGTGCGGGCATTAATGCTGAGGTCAGCGAGTTCATTCATGATATGGACGCCGCATACGCTTGGGCTGATCTGGTTATTTGCCGCGCCGGTGCGTTGACCGTAAGTGAGATAGCCGCAGCTGGGAAAACGGCGATTTTTGTGCCTTTCCCACATGCAGTTGACGATCACCAGACGGCTAACGCGCAATTTTTAGTGTCTGCTGGAGCTGCTTTTATATTGCAGCAAACAGCACTGACGCCAGAAACGCTAGCAACTACACTGCAGCCACTTGTTATTGAGCCGCAAAAAATTGCGACGATGGCAGCAAAAGCGAGACAATGCGGCAAGTCGGAGGCAACAGCGAAAGTTGCCCAAATTTGTACAGAATTATCGAACTAGGATATTAAATGGAAGCTTCAAGCAGAAGAGCAATGCGACGTATCAACACCATCCACTTTATCGGAATTGGTGGTGCTGGTATGGGTGGGATTGCAGAAGTGCTGGCCTTTGAAGGTTACCGAATTACAGGCTCAGATATCGCCAAAAGTACGATGACAGAGCGACTAACAAATATGGGCGCCGAGATCTTTATCGGCCACCAGGCTGAAAATGTAAAAATGGCCGATGTGGTTGTGGTATCGAGTGCAATCAATGACCAAAACCCAGAGATCCAAGCGGCGAAGGCAAACCGTACGCCAATCGTTCGTCGCGCCGAAATGCTCGCTGAGTTGATGCGCTTTCGTCACGGGATTGCGGTGGCAGGAACACATGGTAAGACCACAACGACGAGCCTGATTGCGAGTATTTTTGCGCGGGCTGAGCTGGATCCAACCTTTATTATTGGTGGTTTGCTCAATAGTGCTGGCAGTAATGCCAAAGTCGGCAGCAGTGAATACCTTATCGCAGAAGCGGACGAGAGTGATGCATCGTTTTTGCATTTGCAGCCGATGGTGTCGGTGGTAACAAATATCGAAGAAGACCACATGGATACTTACGATGGTGACTTCGAAAAAATGAAAGACACCTACATCGAGTTTATCCATAACTTACCATTTTATGGCCTGGCGGTGGTGTGTATCGATTCGCCAGTCGTGAGAGAATTATTACCACGCTTTGCAAGGCCAACAATCACGTATGGTGAGGCTAACGACGCGGATTATCAGTTACTGGACTTCAAGCAAACACAAAGTGAATCACACTTTAAAGTCAGAACCAAAGACGGTGAGCTACTTGAAGTGAGGCTAAATATGCCAGGTAAGCACAATGCATTGAACGCCTTGGCATCTATTGCGGTTGCAAAAGATCACAATATTGAAAACGAAGCGATTTATCAGGCATTAGCCAATTTTGAAGGTGTGGGACGTCGCTTCCAGCATTACGGCTCATTCAATAATGAAGTGGGAGAGGTGATGTTGGTTGATGATTATGGTCACCACCCATCTGAGGTTGCGATGACGATAAAAGCAGCTAAGTCTGGTTGGCCTGATAAGCGTTTGGTTATGATTTATCAGCCACATCGCTATAGTCGAACACGCGATTTATATGAAGATTTCGTAAAAGTGCTTTGCGATGTTGATAAACTACTGCTGTTAGATGTATATAGTGCCGGTGAAGCGCCCATCGTTGGTGCGGATAGTAAAAGTTTGTGCCGTAGTCTCCGTCAACGTGGCGTTGAGCCGATCCATATCAGTGACCATGGTGAATTGGCGAAAGTGTTGGCAAGCACCATGGCAGATGGTGATTTAGTGTTGACGCAAGGGGCCGGCAATATAGGTCAGATCGTGAAGCAGTTAGCCGCTACCGGGCTATCGATAGCGCAGTTAAAACAGAGTGAATTATGAGTAGTCAGTTTGGAAAAGTAGCCGTATTACTTGGCGGTAGTTCAGCAGAGCGAGAGGTGTCGCTAAAATCCGGTAATGCAGTGTTAAATGCCTTCGTCAATCAAGGTGTTGATGCGATTGCTTTTGATCCAGCAGAACGTAATTTATGGCAACTGAAAGACCTAGGTGTGGATCGCGTATTCATTGCACTGCATGGCCGTGGCGGTGAAGATGGCACTATTCAAGGTGCGCTTGAGTTTATGGGGATACCATATACAGGAAGCGGTGTACTTGGTAGTGCGCTTGCAATGGATAAAGTCCGCTGTAAGCATCTTTTTCAGTCTGCCAAGTTAAGTACGGCACCTTATGCTGTTGTAAGCAAAGAGACGGGTTTTGATGCTAAGGCGCTAATCGCTGAGTTTGGCAAAGTCATGGTAAAGCCAAGTCACGAAGGCTCAAGCATAGGTATGGCTCAGGCAGACAGCGAAGAAACCCTGACTGCGGCATTAAATAATGCCTTTAAGTTTGACGATCAAGTTCTCGTTGAACAATGGATCACTGGACGTGAGTTTACCGTGTCTATGCTTGGTAAAGAGGCATTGCCTGTTATTGAAATGCGTACGCCTCGTGGTTTTTACGATTATGAAGCGAAATACCAAGTCAACAGTACCGAGTATTATTGTCCGGCGGATATTAGCGCTGCACACACTGAGCAATTACAAGTGATGGCAAAGCACGCTTTTGAATTGGTTGGTGCCACTGGTTGGGGACGTGTTGACGCCATGCAAGATGAGCAAGGTCATTTCTATCTACTCGAGGTAAATACTGTACCTGGTATGACTGAAAAGTCGTTGGTGCCGATGGCAGCAAAAGCAACGGGTGTAAGTTTTGAACAATTAGTTGTTCGCATTTTGGAGCAAACGCTTTAATATGCGAGCATTTTTGGCAGGGTTGAAGCTGATCGGTTCAAGAGTGAACTGGCCCCTTTTTTGGGGACTTAGCTTCTTCTTTGTGGTGATTTTTACATTGGTAAGAGGAACATACTGGGTAAGTGATTGGTTAGTTGCACATCATGATGCGCAAATAAAAACACTCAAAGTGCTCGGTAAACCGCATTATACCAATGAAGATGACATTGTGGCGGCAATTAAAACCGCAGATTTAAATAGTTTTTTTGAGCTTGATGTAAAAGCAGTCCACAAGGCGGTAAAGTCTTTGCCTTGGATTGCGACAGTGTCAGTCAGAAAACAATGGCCGGATACGCTGCAAGTCTATGTAGTGGAACATCAGCCGGTTGCGCATTGGAATAGCGATTCATTACTCAATGATGATGGCGAAGTATTCCAAGCGAGTAGTAACAAATTGCCGCAAGGGCTGCCTGAATTATACGGCCCTGAAGGGAGTGCTGAAGAAGCATGGCAAACATTTAAGCAGTTTAAAGCCTTGTTGGCGGTAAATCAGTTTACGTTGGAAAGTTTAGCGCTTTCGGAACGATTTGCTTGGCAGCTATGGCTGGACAATGGGATCCGCTTAAATTTAGGGCGTGAAGACAAAGCCAAACGAGTACAACGTTTTATCGACGTGTATCCACGTATGGAACGCCCTGAAGGAAAAGTAATCGATGTCATTGATTTACGCTACGACACGGGACTGGCAGTGAGTTGGAAAGAACCTACTGAGCAGCAAGAACAACAAAATAACAAGAGTGAAGCATGACAAAGTCGGCAGAAAGAAACTTAGTGATTGGATTAGATGTTGGCACATCAAAGGTCGTCGCCACAGTTGGGGAGATCACTGTGGACAATCAACTTAGTATTGTCGGTGTCGGACGCCAAGAGTCTCACGGCATGGATAAGGGCGGGGTAAACGATTTAGACCTCGTTTCTGAGTCTATTAAACGCGCTGTAGATGAAGCAGAGCTAATGGCTGATTGCAGAATAAGCTCGGTTTATTTGGGGATCTCAGGCAAACATATTCAGTGTCAAAATGAAAGTGGCGTGGTGGCAATTAACAATGCTGAAGTCACAGACGATGATATTGCCAA
Source organism: Pseudoalteromonas sp. DY56-GL79 (assembly GCF_041414765.1). Taxonomy (NCBI): domain Bacteria; kingdom Pseudomonadati; phylum Pseudomonadota; class Gammaproteobacteria; order Alteromonadales; family Pseudoalteromonadaceae; genus Pseudoalteromonas; species Pseudoalteromonas sp. DY56-GL79. The sequence goes on from NZ_JANHZS010000018.1 coordinate 30,574, forward strand.
TGTTATCCATATTGCACGTTCTGTGCCTATGTCTGCTGAACGAAAAATGCTGCACTCATTGCCGCAAGAATATAGCATCGACATGCAAGAGGGGATCAAAAACCCTCTGGGGATGAGTGGCGTAAGGATGGAAGCGAAAGCACATATCATTACGTGTTCGAATGACATGGCAAAAAATATTGAAAAGTGTGTTGAACGCTGTGGTTTACAGGTAGACCAATTAACGTTTAACGCCTTGGCGTCATGTTACTCGGTGTTGACTGAAGATGAAAAAGAGCTTGGTGTTGCGGTATTAGATATCGGTGGTGGCACCATGGATATTGCGATTTATGTGAATGGGGCGCTGCGTCATACTGCCGTGATCCCGGTTGCGGGTAATCAGGTCACTGGCGATATAGCAAAAATATTTAGAACACCTATTTCGCATGCCGAGTCTCTGAAAGTACAATATGCCTTCGCGTCGAGCCAAATGGCATCAAGCGAAGAAACCATCGAAGTACCAAGTGTTGGTGGACGTCCTGCTCGGGTAATGTCTCGTCATACTTTGTCTGAAGTGGTAGAACCAAGATTTAGAGAACTGTTTGAGCTTGCGCAAGAAGAATTGCGTCGCTCAGGTTTTGAAGATCAAATTGCGGCAGGTCTTGTTATCACGGGCGGCAGTGCCAAGATGCAAGGTGCACAAGAAGTCGCAGAAGATATATTCCAAATGCCAGTAAGAATAGGGAAACCAATTGGCATTAAGGGGTTAACAGATTATGTGGATGACCCTGCATATGCAACGGCGGTAGGTTTGTTACAATACGGCCGTTCACTACAATCGATGAATGCACAGAAGTCGAAAGTAGATGCAGAGGGGAGTTGGTGGAACCGTGTTACAAAATGGTTCCAAGGCGAGTTTTAATACTCAAGTCGGAGAGTGAAGATGTTTGATATTATGGAACAGCACAGCGAAGAAGCTGTCATTAAAGTCATCGGTGTCGGTGGCGGCGGCGGTAACGCCGTAGAACACATGGTAAACCAAGAAATTGAAGGCGTACGTTTTATCGTAGCGAATACTGACGCACAAGCGTTACGTCGTTCGTCTGCGGATATTACCGTACAGCTAGGTACTCAGATTACCTCTGGTCTTGGAGCTGGCGCAAACCCAGAAGTGGGCCGCAGCGCAGCAGAAGAAGATCTAGAAACCATCAAGAGCAGCCTTGAAGGCGCAGACATGGTATTTATCGCAGCCGGTATGGGCGGCGGTACAGGTACCGGTGCCGCACCTGTTGTTGCACGCGCAGCAAAAGAACTAGGTATTTTGACTGTGGCTGTAGTAACGCGTCCTTTCGATCTTGAAGGTAAAAAGCGCATGGCTGCGGCTGAGCAAGGCATTGCTGAGTTGTCAGAAATTGTAGATTCACTTATTACAATTCCAAACAACAAATTGCTTAAAGTTCTTGGTAAAGGGACTACACTGCTAGATGCCTTCGCAAAAGCAAATGACGTACTTTATGGTGCGGTACAAGGTATTGCAGAATTGATCACACGTTCAGGTCTAATCAACGTTGACTTTGCGGATGTTAGAACCGTGATGTCAGCAATGGGTACTGCAATGATGGGGACTGCTTCGGCAACAGGTCCTGATCGTGCACAAGAAGCTGCGGAAGCCGCGATTTCTAGCCCGCTTTTAGAAGATGTTGACCTAACTGGCGCGAAAGGTATTTTGGTTAATATCACCGCGGGCATGGACATTACTATCGAAGAGTTTGAGGTCGTTGGTAACCATGTTAAAGCGTTAGCGTCAGAGAATGCGACTGTGGTAGTGGGTGCTGTTATTGATCCTGAAATGAGCGAAGAGCTAAGAGTGACCGTGGTTGCCACCGGCTTAGGTGGTGACCGTCGTCCGCAATTTGGTATTGTAGACAATGGCTTTAGACAAGCCTCAGGCTCAGATGCGGTAGGTGGAACACAAACTAGCTCACAAACGAGCATGTATGTGCCAAGCTTTACGCAACCACAAACATCAGCGGCAGAACCTGAGCAGCCAGCTGAAGCGCCTGCCCCACAAGTGCAAGAACAGAAGCCACAACAAGCTTCTAGCTCAGCAAGCGCAAAAGGCAACGACAGTAAAGAAAAAGGTGACTACTTCGATATTCCGGCTTTTTTACGTAAGCAGTCAGACTAAAGTTGGTATAAAAAACAAACAGAGATTGGCAGTTTGGTGGAACTATGTTATACTCCGCCGCCTATCTAGAATTTAAGTGGGCGAATATATGATTAAACAACGTACGATTGCACAAGTCGTTAAAGCCACAGGTGTAGGTTTACACAAAGGTGAAAAGGTCACGATCACTCTCCGACCAGCTGGTGTGAATACAGGTGTTGTATTTCGCCGCGTTGATCTAGACCCTGTTGTTGATTTTGAAACAACACCGGAAGCTGTGGGCGACACGCAACTGTGTACGTGTTTAACAAATAAAGACGGCGTTCGCTTGTCTACTACCGAGCATTTGATTGCCGCGGTAGCTGCGCTTGGGATTGATAACCTCATCGTAGAGCTAGACAGCGCCGAAGTGCCTATTATGGATGGCAGTGCATTGCCATTCATCTACTTAATTCAAAAAGGCGGTATTGAAGAGCAAAACGCTGCCAAGCGCTTTATTCGCATCAAAGAAAAAGTGCGTGTTGAAGATGGCGACAAGTGGGCTGAAATTGAGCCTTACGATGGTTTCCACATCGACTTTGAAATCGACTTCAATCACCCCGCGATCAATGCTAGCCGCCAACGTATTGGATTAGATATTACCGCTCAAAGCTTTACTGAAGAGATCAGTCGAGCTCGTACTTTTGGTTTTATGCGTGATATCGAATACATGCATGCAAACAACCTAGCCTTAGGTGGCAGCATGGATAATGCGGTTGTTTTAGACCAGTTTAAAGTATTAAATCCAGATGGCCTGCGCTATGCGGATGAGTTTGTTAAACACAAGATCTTAGACTGTGTGGGTGATATGTTTATGGCAGGTCACAACATTTTAGGTAAGATCTCATGCTACAAATCAGGCCACGGCCTAAACAACATGTTGCTTCGTGAAATCATGGCAACTGAGTCAGCATGGGAGTGGGCAACATTCGAAGAGCCAGTCAGTATGCCAGCGCCAGGAATGGAAGCGGGTATCAATACCGCAACGGCATAAGCCTCTTAGGCTAATACAGTTTGAGAAAAAATGACGCTAAGGCGTCATTTTTTTTGCGTAGTGTTTGCGTGTTTAGCGAGTCTTTCTAGTTTCGCCTTAAGCGACGGTGGAGCGGATTGCGCTAGCGCTAGCAAATGCTCGCCAGTGGCTTGGCTCATACTTCGATTGGTTTGATAGGTCGAAGATTGGGACTCCACCTTGTTGGTAAGACGCTGTTGGGCTTCTGGATTGGTGGTAATTTTAACCAATGCACAGTCATGTAAGCCAACTTTTCTAAATGCACTGAGAATATCCATTTTCAAAAAGTTTAACCGAGTAGCAAGCGTTGCTGAAGCCGCTTCTATCGTCAGTGTCCCCTCTTTGTAGTGAGCGACACGGCATTTCTTACTCAGGATAGGGCCTAGAGTGTCTTCCAAACAGCTCTGTAACTGTGCCGCTTGGGCACTTTTTTGGCCATATTGATTGAGCTTGTCTGACCACCCACCCATCACTTCATCAAGCGGTTTTGGATTGTAGCGATTTTTAGCCAATGACTTACTTCCCATAGGTTGAAAAATAAAAAATAACCGCCATATCGGGATAATACGGAGTCAAATTACTCCGTACTGGTGGTTTCTCAGTCTTCTAAGTATATCAGAGACAAATTTTTGAGAAATCCAAAAGTACCAACATTTGTTGTCGAAAGCGCTTAGCTCTGTACTCGAATAAATGAGTCGAGTTAGATGCTAACTAAACTTTATCACTTGCAACGGTACGCTTACGCCCAACAGTAAAGATTTCTTGCAATTGAACTTGGTATTATTTACCCAATAAGGTTTGCAGAAACAAAGAGTCTGGTATGATAGGGCATAATTTTAACTCGGCAAGATACAAAATGCTCACTCCTAAATTGGCAAAATGAAAACCGTAATTTAGGAAGGCTTTTGTCGCCAACAGGACAAGCGCGACCCAACCTTAACCACATTGGCTTAGAGAGATGGGTCAGCCAATACACAGAGTGAAACGGTTTAAACATGTTAGCAAATATTTTTACCAAAATTTTTGGTAGTCGTAATGATCGCACCATCAAAAACCTAAGAAAAACAGTCGCTTTAATCAATGCGTTAGAAGAACAATACGGCAAATTAAGCGATGAGGAACTGAAAGCAAAAACGGCTGAATTTAAACAGCGTATTGAGCAAGGTTCAACGCTAGATGATTTATTACCAGAGGCGTTCGCTACGGTGCGTGAAGCATCTAAGCGCGTATTTGGAATGCGTCATTTCGATGTGCAAATGATTGGTGGTATGGTGCTTCACCAAGGTCGTATTTCAGAAATGAGAACGGGTGAAGGTAAAACACTAACAGCAACATTGCCTGCGTATTTAAATGCGGTTTCAGGCAAGGGTGTTCACGTTATTACCGTCAACGACTACTTAGCTAAGCGTGATGCTGAGACCAACCGTCCACTCTTTGAATTCCTAGGCCTTACTGTAGGTTGTAACGTACCAGGCATGATGCCACAGCAGAAAAAGCAAGCCTATGCTGCGGATATCACTTACGGCACCAATAACGAGTTCGGCTTCGATTACTTGCGCGATAACATGGCGTTTAGTGTCGATGAACGTGTACAACGTCCACTTAACTATGCGGTTGTGGATGAAGTGGATTCAATCCTAATCGATGAAGCGCGTACACCACTTATCATTTCAGGTCCTGCTGAAGATAGCTCTGAGCTTTATGCCGAAATCAATAAAATTGTACCTGATCTTGTGCAACAAGAAAAAGAAGATGAAGAAGGCGTGGAAGGCGATGGAGATTTCACCATTGATGAAAAAGGTAAACAAGTTCACCTTACCGAGCGTGGTCAAATCAAAGTTGAAGAATTACTGACTGAACGTGGTTTGATTGAAGAAGGTGACTCACTTTACTCAGCAGGTAATATTTCATTACTTAGCCATGTTTACGCAGCACTTCGTGCTCACAAGTTATATCAAAAAGACGTTGATTACGTTGTAAAAGATAACGAAGTTATCATCGTTGACGAGCACACTGGTCGTACGATGGAAGGACGTCGTTGGTCTGAGGGTCTTCACCAAGCCGTTGAAGCGAAAGAAGGGGTTCGTATTCAGAACGAAAACCAAACCTTGGCTTCAATCACATTCCAGAATTACTTCCGTTTATATAACAAGCTTGCAGGTATGACAGGTACAGCGGACACTGAAGCGTTCGAATTTCAGTCAATCTATGGCCTAGATACGGTAGTTATCCCAACCAACAAACCTATGGTGCGTGATGACCGTGCGGATCTTGTATATTTGACGCAAGAAGAGAAATTTGAAGCCATTCTTGAAGACATTCGTTCTTGCCAAGAACGTGGTCAGCCTGTGTTGGTGGGTACGGTATCTATCGAAAGTTCAGAGTATCTTTCTCACTTCCTTCGCAAAGAAAAAATTGAGCATAACGTACTGAATGCTAAATTCCACGCGCAAGAAGCGGATATCATCGCGGACGCGGGTCTACCGGGCAAAGTAACGATTGCGACGAATATGGCTGGTCGTGGTACCGATATCGTACTGGGCGGCAGCTGGCAGTCGGATGTTGAAAAATTAGAAAATCCGTCAGAAGAGCAAGTAGCAGAAATTAAAGCCGCTTGGAAAGAGCGTCATGATGCAGTACTAGCTTCTGGTGGTTTACATATTATTGGTACAGAGCGTCACGAATCGCGTCGTATCGATAACCAGCTACGTGGACGTGCAGGTCGCCAAGGTGATGCAGGTTCAAGCCGCTTCTACCTATCGATGGATGACGCATTGATGCGTATCTTTGCTGGTGAGCGTATGACTAACATGATGCGTAAGCTAGGTATGCAACGTGGTGAAGCCATTGAGCACCCATGGGTTAACCGTGCCATTGAAAACGCACAGCGTAAAGTAGAAGCGCGTAACTTTGATATTCGTAAACAATTACTTGAATACGATGATGTTGCGAACGATCAACGTAAAGTGGTTTACGAACAACGTAACGAACTACTTGAAGAAGGCGATATCTCAGAGACGATCACGGCTATTCGTGAAGATGTACTGAATGCGACTATTGATCAGTATATTCCACCGCAAAGTCTGGCGGAAATGTGGGACATCCCAGCACTTGAAGAACGCTTGAAAAATGACTTCCATGTTGAGCTTCCGATCGCTAAATGGCTTGAAGAAGACAGCAAGCTATATGAAGAAATGCTACGCGATCGTATCGTAGAGGACGTGGATAAAGCGTACAAGCAAAAAGAAGAGATGGTAGGCCCTGATGTGCTACGTCACTTCGAAAAAGCGGTTATGTTACAAAGCCTAGATCAGCATTGGAAAGATCACTTAGCGGCAATGGATCATCTTCGCCAAGGTATTCATCTACGTGGTTATGCGCAGAAGAATCCGAAGCAAGAATATAAGCGTGAGTCGTTTGAGTTATTCTCACAAATGCTTGAAAACTTGAAGATTGACGTTGTTGGCGTACTAAGTAAAGTGCAGGTTCGTGCTGAGGAAGATGTTGAGAAGGTTGAAGAACAACATCGTAAGAGTGAGCAAGCACCGCGTGAATATCAACACGAAGAAGTTGAGCGCGTGGGCGGCGAAACGCCTGAGGGTGCGGTTGTTGCTGAGCGCACAGAGCCTAAAGTTGGTCGCAATGAGCCATGCCCTTGCCAATCAGGTAAGAAGTTTAAGCAGTGTTGTGGCAAACTAAAATAACAGGCCCTAAATCTAAATTGGTATAAAAAGCGACGCTAAGTCGCTTTTTTTATGGAGTAAATGATGCAAAAAAAACGTGTTGAAGTCGCTGTTGGTGTTATTGAAAAGGCGCAGCAAATCTTTGTATGTTTAAGAGGTGAAGATCAACACCAAGGTGGGCTTTGGGAGTTCCCAGGCGGGAAAATGGAAGCGGGTGAAGATGTCTTTTCGGCATTGAAACGTGAGCTGCAAGAAGAGGTTGGCATTGAGATCTATAACTCATCTGAGCTAATGCGTATTGAGCATGACTATGCTGATAAAGCCGTATGCTTATACATTCATCATGTTGAGGATTTTTCCGGTGAAGCTCATGGTGCAGAAGGGCAGCCTTCTAAATGGGTTGCAGTTGAGCAGTTGCATGAACTCGCGTTTCCTGAGGCCAACAAAGCAATTGTGGAATTATTGCAAGCGCGCCAAAGTTAGTGACAAACTTTGTTACTAAATTCAGCACTCAGAGTCATAGTCATTCACTATGTGCATAGGTAGACTAGTGAATGACCGCTTACGTGTAAATAAACATCAGCCAACGATTCTCGTTACTCTGAGGTTTGATAGGAAACACAGTTAGAAGGAATTCTTTTCAAGCCATAAAGGTTATGTCTATATTACATTCACCTATATGCAATTGACTTGCTTGATTATTTAACCTGAGGTTTGGATAAGTAATTTAAGCATTATTTTATCTAGATGAATGGAATTCGGCGTTTACAAGCGAAACTCTATCAGGGGAATAAAATGAAGAAATTATCACTGACCGCTGCAAGTGTTGCACTTGCATTGGGATTGATTGGTTGTAGTGAACAACCGCAAACACAACAACAAAAACCAGCGGAACAAGCCGAAGCACAAAAGGCAGTTTTGAATTCTGGTATCGAATTAGAAAATATTGATAAATCAGTGCGCCCACAAGATGACTTCTATTTTCATGTGAATGGTCACTGGTTAGAAAAAACTAAAATCCCTGCAGATAAGTCAAATTATGGCTCTTTCTCGCAGCTCTATGATGAGTCGCAAAAAGCACTGCGTAAAGTACTGGAAGATGCTGCAAATAATGCATCTGCAAAAGCGGGTAGCGATGAGCAGAAGCTGGGGGCGTTTTATCAAAGCTATATGGATGAGGGGGCGAGAAACGAGCTGGGCTTAAACCCAGTTAAGCCTTATCTGAAAGAAATTCAAGACTTGAAGAGTAAGTCGGAGCTACCAGCTATCTTTGCTAAAATGCGTTTAACGGGCGCAAGTACACCGTTTGGTTGGTACGTTAATAATGATGCCAAAAATTCAAGCGAAAATGCACTTTATATGTTCCAGTCAGGGCTTGGTTTACCAGATCGCGATTACTATCTGAAAGATGACGAAAAATTCAGTAAGATCCGTGAGCAGTATCAGCTTTACATTGAACAGTTGTTGGCAAAGGCTGGTCATAAAAATCCAGGCCAAGCTGCACTGAATATTGTAGCGTTAGAGAAGCAAATTGCCGAGGCGCAATGGACACGTGTTGAAAGCCGCGACGCGACTAAAACCTATAACAAGCTAAGCAATGATGCGTTTAATCAATTAATGCCAGACTTTGATACGTCAGCATTTCTAACTGCGCTTGGTATCAAAGCAGATTCACTTATTGTAAGCCAACCTAGTTTCTTTGAAGGGCTATCAAAAATCATTGCTGATTCAAAGTTAGAGACATGGCAAGACTACTTAACGTTCCACTTCACCAATGACTACGCAGAGCTACTAAGTAAAGATGTAGTTGACCTTAAATTTGGGTTCTTTGGTAAAACATTGACGGGTGTAGAGGAACAAGCACCAACGTGGAAAAAAGCGGTAGATGCAAGTAATTCTGTACTGGGTGAAATGTTAGGCAAGATTTACGTAAAGTCTTATTTCCCACCAGAAGCGAAAGCGCGTATGGAAGAGTTGGTTGCTAACCTTATTAAAGGGTTTGATCAGGCAATTGATGGTCTAGAGTGGATGAGTGCTGAAACAAAAGTAGCAGCAAAAGACAAGCTCAATAAGTTTACGCCGAAGATTGGTTATCCTGACAAATGGAAAGATTACTCAGCACTTGAGATAAGCCCTGACGATCTTGTTGGTAACTATGTACGCTATAGCCAATTTGCTAATCAGGAAATGATCGATAAATTAGGTAAGCCTGTGGACCGTAGCGAGTGGTTGATGACACCACAAACGGTGAACGCGTACTATAACCCAGTGAATAACGAGATTGTATTCCCTGCTGCGATTTTACAGCCACCATTCTTTAACTTAGAAGCGGATGATGCAGTAAACTACGGCGCAATCGGCGCGGTTATTGGTCACGAGTTAGGCCATGGCTTTGACGACCAAGGTGCTAAGTACGATGGTGATGGTAACCTACGTAATTGGTGGAGTGAGTCTGACCTTTCACAATTCGAAGCACGTAGCCAAAAGCTGGTTGAGCAATTTAATGGTTTTAAACCATTTGAGGATGCTGGTGTAAACGGTGAACTGACACTGGGTGAAAATATTGGTGATTTAGGCGGATTAACTGTCGCTTATAAAGCGTACCACATTTCACTAAGCGATCAAAAAGCGCCGGTTATTGACGGTTACACTGGAGAGCAGCGCTTCTTTATGGGCTGGTCACAAATTTGGCGTCGCAAATACCGCGATGAAGAGCTGCGTAATCGTCTGATGACAGATCCGCATTCACCAAGTCATTATCGAGTGATTGGTGTGCTGCCGAATATGCCAGAGTTCTATAAGGCATTTGATGTGAAAGAAGGCGATAAGATGTATCTTAAACCAGAAGACAGAGTGAAAATCTGGTAATTTCACATTTTGAATTCGTGGCGGTTTTATTGTGTTTTTTCAGTAAAGCCGCCGTTTTTTACGACATCCAATTGCAACCCTCTGAACTTCCGACAAAATATCACACTCAATTCAGCACTTTCTGCAAGCACTCGCTATTTCCAAGGCAAGTTCATCGCTATTTGATGGTATTTACAGCCAAATCAGAGTAGCTTCATTTTGTCTAACACAAGGATATGAAAAAATAATGATAGCGCTGTCATTTTAACTTTTATATGATGTTTAGGAACAATAAGTGATTAAATGATGTTCATTTTGAATTGAACATGAAGACTGGGAGCAAAAGATGAGAATAAAAACGACTTTGCTTGGGGCGATAATTGCTGGGTGCTCGTTCTATACACAAGCATCATTCACGCAGCAGCAGTTAGCGCAGTTTGCAAGTGACACGCATTTTGAATTTGCGGTAGAAAATAACTTCAGTAATGGTGCTGGGGGCTTTAGCGGTGCTATTACACTGACTAACAATTCAAAAGTTGATCTACCAAAAGGACAAAGCGATTGGCAAATCTATTTGCACTCAGTTCGTCATATCTCAACGGAAACAGCTGAAGGTCTGCGCTTTGAGCATATTAATGGCGACCTTCATCGTATCACCCCTACCGATTCGTTTGCTGGCTTAAAAGCCGGTGAAAAGCTCAAGTTAGCTTTTGATGGTTCGGCTTGGGTTGCTGCATACAGCGATTTTATGCCGCGTGCCTTTATTGTGTCAGGTAAAAATAAACCGGTCATTTTTACAAATACTGATACAGAAGATATGACGCAATTCGTTGCGCCATTTGAGCGTGAGAACCAGCTGAAAAGATACAATACACCGACCGATTACACGCAGATAGCGAACGCAGCGCTGCGTTTTGAACGTAATCAAAGCAATATTTCCGTCTCAAAAGAAGATGCGCTAAGACGTATCATTCCAAAGCCTGAGCACATCGACTTTAGTCGTGGCGAAATCACTCTTAACAAAAACTGGCAGATCCGCTTTGCTGGACGTTTGAAGTCAGAAGTTGCCGTTTTTCAAGAAGACTTATCAGAGTATGGACTGGATTTAAAAGCTGAAGCTAATCACGTGCCTGAAGGGAATATCCCGACGATCCGCCTTAAAGTTGCGAAAAGTCTAGGGCGCGATTATGACTACAACCAAGCAGGGTCATATACATTAGATATTGATGATGACGTGATTGAAATCACGGGTATTGATAACGCCGGTGTGTTTTACGGTATTCAAAGTTTGCTAGCGCTATTTCCAGCCGATAGTAACAATGAAATTACCTTGTCTCACGTAGAGATCAAAGACTCTCCGCGCTTTAGCTGGCGTGGCATGCATTACGACAATGCCCGTAACTATCATGGTAAAGATGCGTTATTTAAATTAATTGAACAGATGGCGCGTTATAAGTTAAACAAGTTCCACTGGCACTTTTCAGATGATGAAGGCTGGCGCTTGGAGATCCCTGGGCTCCCTGAGTTAACAGAAGTCGGCGCATTCCGTTGTTTTGATTTACAAGAGCGTGAGTGCTTACTGACTCAGTTGGGCACAGGTCCTTTCAAAACGGGAAGTGGAAATGGTTACCTTTCTCGCGAGGACTTTGTCGAGTTACTTAAATTTGCCACTGCGCGTCATATCGAGATCATTCCAGAAATCGAAAGCCCAGGGCATGCTCGTGCTGCGATTAAGTCGATGGAGGCGCGTTATCACAAATTGATGGAAGCAGGTAAAGCGCAAGAGGCCAAAGCCTATCTTCTGAACGATATTAATGACACTTCAAAGTATCTAACCGTGCAACTCTATACTGATAACTCTATTAATGTTTGCTTGGACTCAAGCTATGCCTTTATGGAGAAGGTGGTATATGAGCTGCAAGAAATGTATCGCGATGCTGGCACTATGCTAACGACAGTCCATTTTGGTGGCGATGAGGTTGGAAAGGGCTCATGGACTGAATCACCAGCATGTAATGATCTATTTGCGGTAGCTGACAACGGAGTGGCTGGACCCAATGATTTAAAACCATACTTTACTCAAAAAGTTGCAAAATTACTTGCTAAACGTGGGATCACCCCAGCCGCTTGGGAAGATGGTTTAATGTATAACACCACGACGACCTTTAAACGTGATGAATTCCCAAATCCACAGTTTTTGGTAAATACTTGGGATAACATTTGGGAGTGGGGGGTTGCAGACAGGGCCCACCGCTTTGCAAACAACAATTACCAAGTTATTTTGTCTCACGGTACACATTTGTACTTTGATCACCCTTACGAAGCGCACCCTGAAGAGCGCGGCTATTATTGGGCAACTCGTTACACAGATACGAAAAAAGCATTTTCGTATATGCCAGATAATATTTATGCAAATGCGGACTTCACGCGAAACCGTGAGCCTATCGTGAACCTAGAAGCCTTAGTTGGTCGAGAGTTGCCCGCGCTTAAAAGACCGCAAAATATCCTTGGTATGCAAGGGCAAATATGGAGTGAGACCATTCGCTCGGAAGACCAAGTGTTACGATTGATTTTCCCTCGTTTGCTTTCGCTTGCAGAGCGCGCTTGGCATAAAGCGGATTGGGAAGGGCGTCGTATTAACCAAAAAGAGTTAAACAAGGACTTCTCAACCTTCGCTGCAGCCTTGTCTTTAAAAGAGATTGCAAAATTGCAAAACGATGGCATTAAACCAAACCTTCCGGTTCCTGGTGCCAAAGTGGTGCTGGGTAAACTTGAAGCGAATAGTGCTTTCCCTTATCTTGCAATCGAAGTGAGCTTAGACAATGGTGAATCTTGGCAGCCTTATACTGATCAGATGAGTATCTCAGATGAAAGTAAGGTATTGTTGAGAACGCGAGCCGGAGAAAAAAATACGAGCCGTGTCACAGAGTTGAAATAAACCCTCGTATTCAGTTTATCGCAAAAAAGGGCAATGGCCCTTTTTTGGTGATAATTTTGCTCAAATTCTAACTGGTAATGAAATAGATTTTAACGTAAAGTTAAATGTCAGCGCTGTCATTTTTGTAAAAAAGCAGTGAGCAAAGCAAAAAATAACAAGGCAAAAAGCCATACAAACAATAAACGATGAGTAATGTTTATGGAAGCTACCGTGTCGAATACAACAAAACGAAGTAACGCGATCCCTATGGCAATTGTCGCCGCCATGTTTTTTATTCTTGGCTTTGTGACTTGGCTTAATGGGTCGCTAATGCCATACTTGGAGCAAGTATTAAAACTAACTCCTCTCCAATCTTCATTTATTCTTTTCTCTTTTTATATTGCGGTGACATTTACCGCGGTTCCTTCTGCTCTAGTTATCCGCAAGGTGGGTTATAAAAATGGTATGGCCATCGCAATTGCAATGATGATGTGTGCGGCGTTGCTATATATTCCAGCGGCTAAAACACAAATGTTTGCATTGTTTTTGTTTGCTCAATTTACCATGGGTATTGGACAAACATTATTACAAACAGCTGTAAACCCGTACGTGGTGCGTATTGGGCCTGAAGAGTCAGCAGCTGTACGCGTAAGTATTATGGGTATACTGAATAAAGGTGCTGGTATTGTTGCACCGCTTGTATTTACCGCGTTGGTGCTGAGTAACTTTACTGATATGGCAGGTAAAGAGCTGACTCAAGCTGATATCGATGCAATGGCAAACGGTCTTATCGGCCCATATTTAGGTTTGGCTGCATTTATTGGTATTTTTGCCTTGGGTATTAAGTTTGCACCACTACCTGAAATAGAAAAAGATGATGAAGAAGAGCATGGCTCGGTGAGAGAAGCGCTATCTCATCCTAATCTAAAACTAGGTGTGATCGCACTGTTTTTGTATGTTGCGGTTGAAGTGATCGCTGGTGATACGATTGGTTCATTTGCGTTAGCGCTGGGTGTTGAAAAATATAGTGTGATGACGTCTTATACTATGGCTTGTATGGTTACGGGCTATATTTTGGGTATTATATTGATCCCGAGAATAATATCGCAGGAGAGGGCGTTAACAGCATCTGCCGTGCTTGGTGTGCTTCTCACGCTCGCAATTTCATTTGGTAGCCCAGACTCATTTGTCATTTCAAATCTATTTGGATTATCAGCGTTGCCTGATATTCTATTGATGGTCGCTATTTTAGGTTTAGCAAATGCCATTATGTGGCCAGCTATTTGGCCGCTCGCATTATCTGGACTTGGCAAGCTAACCAGTGTAGGCTCTGGTCTATTGGTTATGGGTATTGCCGGTGGTGCATTCGGTCCCGTGTTCTTAGGTTTAGCAAAGGGCACCTCAGGTACGGTGGAATCACAGCAAATTGCACACCTTGTAATGTTACCTTGCTATCTATTTATAATCTTCTACGCTGTGAAAGGTCATAAGATCAAAAAGAAAGCGTAGCAAGAAAATGTAAAGCATTTCTATGTATGTAGAAATAATCCCGTGTGTGATGCCACCTGAATAAGGTGGCATTTTTTTATGTCTAAATCACTCCCTACCTGCAAAACCGCCTCAATGCCAAGATCTTTTCCGCGATATAAAATCGCTGCTACGCTGATATCTGGTGCTTGTTATTTGGTGTTTGTCGTGTAGGAGCTACTTTATGTAGCGAGGTTTTCATTCTTAAGTCGCGATGTAAAATCGCTGCTACTCTGATATCTGGTGTTTGTCGTGTAGGAGCTACTTTATGTAGCGATGTTTTCATTCTTAAGTCGCGATATAAAATCGCTGCTACGCAGATGTTTGGTGCTTGTTATTTGGTGTTTGTCGTGTAGGAGCTGCTTTATACAGCGAGGGTTTAATTCTTAAGTCGCGATATAAAATCGCTGCTACGCAGATGTCTGGTGCTTATTGTCTGGTGTTTGTCGTGTTGGAGCTGCTTTATGTAGCGAGGGTTTCATTCTTAGTCGCGATATAAAATCGCTGCTACGCTGATATCTGGTGCTCGTTATTTGGTGTTTATTGTGTGGGAGCTACTTTATGCAGCGAGGGTTTCACTCTTAAGTCGCGATGTAAAATCGCTGCTACGTTGATATCTGGTACTTGTTGCTTGGTGTTCGTCGTGTAGGAGCTACTTTATGTAGCGAGGGTTTTATTCTTAGTTGCGATATAAAATCGCTGCTACGCAGATGTCTGATGCTTGCTATTTAGTGTGTAGGGGTCGATGTGTGTAAAAATAAAAAATGTGGAATACATTTATAGAAAGAGTGGGGCGACTGATGGGACTTGAACCCACGACAACCGGAATCACAATCCAGGGCTCTACCAACTGAGCTACAGCCGCCACAAAAGACTTGAACACCTTGTCTGGTGTGGCGCGCATAATACATAAGTTTTTTGCAAATGCAAAGGGAAATATCGAAAAAACTTAATAAAAGTTTTTTTTCGGAGATTATTTCCGCATACAGCAAATATTCATATATCCTATGTATGATCCAGCCGATCTAATGATAAATAACTGCTTAATATAAAAAGGGGGATGAGTATGGAAGCTGTTTGGAAATGGGTTAATGAGAACTCAGATTTAATCTTACACTATGTGCTTCAAGGCGTTATAGCACTAATAATTTTCTTCGTTGGCTTAAAACTAGCTAAGCTCAGTGCTGATCTCACCGAAAAAGCATTTGGTAAACGCAAAGTAGATAAAGCGGTAGGCTCATTCGTTGCCAACATTGCTTATGCGATTGTGTTTGCCGCGACACTGCTTATGGCATTATCTCAGGTTGGTATCGAAACCACCTCATTCATTGCTATTCTAGGTGCAGCCGGTTTGGCTGTTGGTCTCGCGCTGCAAGGTTCACTTTCTAATTTTGCATCTGGCGTACTTATTATTATGCTACGTCCGTTCAAGTCAGGTGACTATATTGAAGCTGGCGGCAAAGCCGGTAGTGTACAAAAGATAGAAATCTTCTCTACAGAGCTTCGTACTCCTGATAACAAAGTAATTGTAATGCCAAACTCTGCCATTATGTCCGGTGCGATCGTTAACTACTCGCGTGAAAAAACACGTCGTATTGACCTTGTTATTGGTGTTGGCTATGACGCAGATCTAAGAGAAGCAAAAGCAGTATTAAAGTCTGTACTAGATAATGAACCAAGAATTCTTAAAGAACCTGCGTACAATGTTGCGGTACTAGAGCTTGCGGATTCAAGTGTTAACTTTGTCGTTCGCCCTTGGGTTAAAACAGAAGAGTACTGGCCAACGTATTTCACACTTGTGGAGAATATTAAAATTGCGCTAGACGAAGCCGATATCACCATTCCATTCCCGCAAATGGATGTTCACCTACACAAAGATCAGTAAAAGGTTAGTTAGAAATGAAATTAAAGGTTTTAACCTGTTGTATTCTTGTTGCAGCAAGCGCTAATGCAGCGGCAGAAGGCAAAGCTAAGAAGCCAAAGAAAGTTTGGGATGTAACCAGTGAAGTGGGTGCGATTATCACCAGTGGTAATACAGAAACAACAACCCTAAAAGGTGGGATCAAAGCTAAGCACAACCTAACTAACTGGAATAACGAGTACAAGTTAGAGGGCTTCTACAAAGAAGACACGCGTGAAAACGATGCGGGTGTAGATGTTACATCTCGTACTAACGAAAAATACTCAGCATCAGTTCAAGGTAACTACAAGTTAAATGAAGATAACAGCCATTTATTCGTGTTTGGCTCTTATGTTTCAGACTACTTTGGTGCTTACCGCAGTGAAGCAGTTATTTCAGTGGGTTACGGTCAACGTTTATTCGAAAACGACGACATGTATCTTAACGCTGAAATCGGTCCCGGTGTAAAGCGCTTTGAGCATCAAGACGATAGTACTGAACTTGACGATGATGGTGAATTACTAGCTGGTACTTCTGAAAGCGAATTCATCGGTGTTGGTAAACTAGATTATCAATGGCAGATCTCAGAAAACGCACGTTTTACACAGCTTATCGCGATTGAATATGGTGATACCAACACCAAGACAACGTCTGAAACAGCATTGTTGACTAAAATCAACGGCTCTCTACAGATGAAAGTGGCATACAACATCATCCACAACTCAGACGTAGCAGACGATAAAGAAAATACTGATACAGAAACCTCACTTACTTTGGTTTACAGTTTCTAACAAGTATCTTGTCAAAGGGCACCTCAGTGCCCTTTTAATTCTTCCAAACTTCGGTAGAATGCCTGAAGTTTAACAAAAATCCACAATGGAAGAGATTTACGTGAAGTTCCTCAGACTATTACTCCTCTCAATGCTTTTTTTGATCTCACATCAAACAATAGCGGTAACACCCAGTAAACAGCAAATAGAGCAGTTTAAAAAGCTCCCCAAAGCACAACAAGAAGCCTTAGCAAAACGTTATGGTTTTGATGTAAGTGTGTTAGATAACAACAAAAAAGGTGATAAAAAGAACGAAGAGAAGGAATCTTCGATTTTACCACGTGACAAAAAGGGGTTACTGGAAGAGGAAGAGGAAGAGGATAAATTCAAACCAAAGTTAGAAGAGCTTAAGCCTTTTGGTTATGAGCTCTTTGCTGGTGAGCCTACGACTTTCATTCCTTCTGAGTTGGCTGCTATTCCAGATACATACTTGCTTGGGATTGGAGATACAGTAAAAATCAACCTGTATGGTAAAACCAATGAAGAGCACGAAGTACAAATCGACCGTGAAGGGCGTCTCGCAATTCCTAACCTAAGCCCAATTCATGTAATTGGTTTATCATTTAAGGAATTGAAAGCACTGATCTCGAAAAAAATCTCTGAGGAAATGATCGGTGTTCAAGCTTTCGTCTCGATGGGTGAGCTTAACCCTATGCGTATTATGGTAGTAGGTGAAGCCTATAAGCCTGGTAGCTATACAGTGTCTCCTCTCGCCACTGTCACACACGCTCTGTTTGTTTCTGGTGGAGTGAGTGATAATGGTTCGCTGAGAAAAATCCAAGTCAAAAGGGCTGGTAAGCTAGTTACTACCTTCGATCTCTATGACTTATTGCTATTTGGTGATAGCTCTGATGATGTAGTTTTAAAGCCTGGCGATGTTGTATTTATTCCGCCAGCAGCTAAGAAAATAAAAGTAAAAGGTGAAGTTAACCGTCAAGCTATCTTTGAGCTTAAAGAATCAGACTCGCTTGAGAGTGTGATGGCTATGTCAGGAGGCTTCAAAGCTAATGCGAATAAATCGAAAGTGGTTGTCTCACGCTACAACGGTGATGGAAGGCGCATTACCCTAAACTACAACTTTACTGAAAACACAAGCTACAAACCACAAAACGGTGATGAGATTTCAGTCAACGCTGCTTCAACTCGTTTTCAAAATACTGTTACTGTTGTTGGTGCGGTAACCAGCCCAGGTCATTATGAATGGCATCAGGGTAAGACACTCAAAGATATCTTCAGTGCGCCACGTGAAGATTTGCTATCCATTGCAGATTTTGGCTACTCATTGATTATTCGTGAAGTTAACTTTGAAGGCGATATCGCTATCCATCAGTTTTCTTTACAAGATATTTTTAACGGTAAAGCGGGGGATATAGAGCTCGAGTCTAACGATACAATCGTCGTATTTAGCCGTTATCAGCTTAAAGAAGAAGAAGAACAGTTATTAGAAGACCTCGCGTATAACAAAGAGCAACTGAAACTACGTGAAAACGTGAAGTTATGGGAGCAATTTGAGCGTGATGAGTTCTTAAAATATATTGGTTTGAAAGAAGATGAACTATTTGAACTTGAGGAAGAAGTTAAATTAATCACAAGTATTGATGCACTTTTTCAAGAGCCTGAAGAAGTAGAAGAAGAAGACTATGCGGTATTTAGTCGTCAAAAGCTACTTGCGCCAATTGTCGCTAAGCTACAGAGGCAGGCAACACCTAGCGAACCTGCAAAATTGTTTGCAGTAAACGGTCAAGTTAAGTTTCCTGGTGTTTATCCATTATCTGAAAATGCAGATTTCCAAAAAGCGGTGCAAGCTGGCGGTGGATTTCTAGAAGCTGCGTATCTCGAGCAGGTTGAGCTAACTCGTGTTGTTTATAATGATGGTAAACAGGTTGAACACATCCAACTCAATGGTTTGAACGAGTTGGCTAATCCAACTCAAATACTGACGAGCAAAGATACTGTTAACATTTTCCCTAGACCTAATTGGCAAGAAAGGCTACAAGTTAAGGTTGTTGGTGAGGTTAAGTTCCCTGGGACGTACACCATTAAGCGTGGTGAGACACTTGATAGCCTACTAGAAAGAGTTGGTGGTTTTAATCAATTTGCACATAAAGAAGCAGCAATTTTTACGCGTGAATCTATCAAGCGTAAAGAAACCTCTCAAATTCAACGCCTAACTCAAGAGTTAAGACGCGATATCATTACTAATACTTTCCAAAAAAGTGCCACTGCAAATACTTCTATGCCATATGAAGATATGGATCAAATATTAAAGGATTTATCGAAGGTTGAAGCGTTAGGACGTTTGGTTATTGATCTTGATAAACGTTCAACCCAATCTTTGCAGTTAGAAGATGGTGATGCGTTATATATCCCAGCGATGCAAGACTCTGTTAGTGTCATTGGTGAGGTTAATCTGGCTGCAACGCACTTATTCGATTCATCCAAGTCTGTTGATGACTACATTAAAGCTAGCGGTGGATTAAAGCAAAAAGCGGATGATGAGCGTATTTATATCATTAAAGCCAATGGTTCAGTTGAATTACCAAGTTCAGGATCATGGTTTGCAGTCAGCAGCCATGGAGGCCAACTAGCGCCAGGCGACACGATCGTTGTACCTCTAGACGCTCAACATATTGATAGCTTGACACTGTGGAGTACAGCGACACAGATTATTTATCAGCTTGGCTTAGCTGCGGCTTCAATTGCAACGCTTAACAAATAATGGATAACAATAAACAGATGACTGAAGCTGATATCATTAAAAAAAATGAAGTTGATTTGACTGAAATTTTGTCAGTGCTTTGGAGGGGAAAGTGGCTAATTATATTAATCACTGCTGTATTTGCTGTATCCAGTGTGTTTTTTGCACTTTCTCTACCTAATACTTATAAAGCGACAGTATTACTTTCACCTGTTGAAGATACTCAAGGCGGCATGCTCTCAAATTTGAAATCGGAGTTTGGCGGCTTAGCTGCAATGGCAGGGGTGAACTTAGGTGGAGGAAAGGGCGATAAATCAGCACTTGCGCTTCAAGTAATGCAAAGCCGCTCGTTTTTAAATAACTTTGTTGGAAAATATGAGTTAAAGCCAAAGCTGATGGCTACTGAGGGGTGGGATCTGGGCAGTAATCAGCTGATATATAACGCTAAAGTTTATGATAAAGAAGCAGGTATTTGGCTCAGAGATGTTGCAGCACCTTTTAAGCCTGAACCAGGCATTCAAGAAGTCTTTGAACATATCAGAGCACAAAATTTAGCTGTGATAGAAGAAAAGGAAAAAGGACTAATTACTATTGCAATGACTCATTATTCCCCCTACTTAGCGAAGGAAATGGTGGAAAACATCGTTGTGGAAATTAACGATTACATGAAAGCAGAGGCAGTAGCAGAGTCCAATGTAAAAATAGAGTATTTGAAAAAGGCATTAGCGGAAACATCGGTTGCAGATATGCAGAAGATATTTTACCAGCTGATCGAGCAACAAGAGCAGACAAAGATGCTAGCGCAAACACAGTCGCAATATGTGTTTAAGACAATTGATCCTGCCATTCTACCGATCCAAAAAGCTGGACCAAAGCGTGCATTGATTTGTCTTGGTATTACTTTCCTAGGCAGCGTGCTTGCGTTTGTTCTGTTATTATTTAGACATTTTGTGCTCAGAAAGTAATTTTTGGGTAGGGTATAGAGTTGTTATTTAGTGTTATTGGCAATTTAGTTTAAATTTAATTTCTATTACAATGGCGCGTTAATTAGATAATGATGGAAGCATGTGGATCTTTATGGTCATTTTCTTTGCATTTTTAGCATCGTACTGTTCAATTTTTATGATTAAGCCTGTCGCTGAGCGTTTTGGCTTAGTTGACGTACCCTGTAGCCGAAAAAAGCATGTGGGTGCTATTCCGCTTATCGGTGGTGTATCGATTTTTGTGGCAGTGTTGGCTTCAATCATTGTATTTTTGCCACTTGAGAAAAAGCTGATAGTTTACTTAATTTGCGCTGCTGCTATCGTCCTTCTTGGGGTAATTGACGATTATCGCCAATTAGGAGTCAAGATCCGTTTAGGTGTGCAGGCTTTAGTTGCACTCATTATGATGTGGGGCTCCGACGCGTATATTCATAACTTGGGCAATTTGTTTGGATTTGGGTCTATTGACTTAGGGTTGTTGGGTATTCCTTTTACAGTCATTGCTGTTATTGCTGCTATAAATGCCTTTAACATGATTGATGGTATAGACGGCCTAGCTGGTGCCATGAGTATTACAACGTTTGCAGCCATTTTAA
Source organism: Pseudoalteromonas sp. DY56-GL79 (assembly GCF_041414765.1). Lineage (NCBI taxonomy): Bacteria > Pseudomonadati > Pseudomonadota > Gammaproteobacteria > Alteromonadales > Pseudoalteromonadaceae > Pseudoalteromonas > Pseudoalteromonas sp. DY56-GL79. Next base: position 51,752 of record NZ_JANHZS010000018.1, read on the forward strand.
TATTAATGGGAGTTAATGGTGGTCAGTTATCGGTTTTACCGTTAATCATTATTGCAACCATAGTTCCCTATCTCGCTTTCAACCTAGGCGTATTGGGTCACCGAAATAAGAAAATATTTATGGGTGATGCGGGCTCTATGTTCATTGGGCTGAGCGTCATTTGGTTGTTAATGATAGCTACTCAATCAGAAGTAGATAACGCTTTTAGTCCAGTTACTGCGCTTTGGATAATTGCTATTCCACTGATGGATATGATGGCAATTATCATTAGGCGTGTTAAAAAAGGCCATTCTCCATTCAAAGCAGACAGAGATCATTTACATCATGTCTTTATGCGTATAGGTTTTAGCTCCAGAAAGGCCTTAATTACGATATCAATGTTGGCTGTATTTCTTGCGTCGATAGGGATTGTTGGAGAGTTGATAGGTATTCCCCATTGGTTTATGTTAGTCTTATTTATCGGTATTTTTGTTGCTTATTCTGCTTGTATTCAACATGCATGGAAGGTAGCACGGTTTTTAAGAAAGCACGTCTTTATCAAAAACAGAATTAAAGAGTAGTTCAATGACAAACAATATGAAGACAAAGAGTAAACATAACGGCTTCACCATGATGGAGTTGTTAATTGTGATCGTAATTTTAGGCTTGTTAATGTCACTAGTCGCGCCTGACTTTTTCAAAAGGTTGAGTTCATCAGAGCGTAAAATAGCAGCTGCTCAAATGTCATCATTTGAAACTGCAATTGATACTTATCGACTAGATGTTGGTAGCTATCCAAAATCATTGCAGGAATTGAGAAGCAGTGATGTGGCAAGGTGGGATGGACCGTATCTACCAAAAGATGTCCCTATGGACCCTTGGGGTAACGCATATGTTTATAAAGTTCCTGGAGATAATGGCGCGCCCTACTTATTGAAGTCACTGGGTGCTGATGGCCAAGAAGGTGGTGAAGAAACTAACGCAGATATTGTTCATCAGTAATTTTATGGAACTTAATCAACTTCTAACTGAACGCTTTGACGTAAATTTTAGTGATATTGAAAAAGCGTTAAGCTACCAACAAAAATATGGCGGTAGGCTTGAACAAATATTGGTTAATATGGGTAGTTTACCAGAGGATCAGTTACTCGACCTATATGCGCTGTATCTAAATCTACCAATGATTACTTCGGAGCAGCTTAATGATTTCGATAGTGAAGAAATAAAAATTTCTTCAGATATTGAGGTTTGTCTCGAGCATAATTGGGTACCGCTAAGCACTGATGAAAGCAATTGGAGTTTTGCGGTACTAGAGCCTTTAGATCCTTTCATGAATCAATGGCTATTCAAGCATAAGATTAACCCTAATATCATCTTAGCTTCTGCATCAGATATTAACTTACTTAAATCAAAACTTGATACATCTGAAGAAGTTGAATCAGATATTTTCAGCGCAGAAGAAGAAAAGCTCAAAGAGTTGGCAACGGAAGCGCCGACAGTTAACTTACTAAACTCGTTAATAAGCCGAGCGCTTCGACAAGGAGCTTCTGATATGCACCTTGAGCCATATGAGGGGCGCTATCGAGCAAGGTTTCGTGTTGATGGGGTATTGCACGAAGCAGAGGTTATTCCCGCTAGCAAACAGTTACCCATAGTTACTAGGCTGAAAATTTTATCAGGTATGGATATTGCTGAGCGTCGGCGTCCGCAAGATGGCAAGATTGAAATGAAGATTGCTAATCAAGACATCGATATTCGGGTTTCGGCTTTACCACTTAATGATGGTGAGTCTATCGTAATGCGTTTTCTTAGGAAAGAAAGTGTCAGATATGAAATGTCTGTATTAGGGTTATCTCAAGATATAGAACAAAGTATCCGAGAAGATATAAAGAAGACCGCGGGGGTTGTTTTGTTAACGGGACCTACGGGCTCGGGTAAAACGACAACACTTTATACTTTCCTGAACGCACTAAATAATGATGACGTTAAAATTATAACACTCGAAGATCCTGTTGAGTATCAGCTTGAAGGTATCAACCAAGTTCAGGTAAATAGTGAAATAGGTTTTGATTTTGCTGCTGGTCTTCGCTCAATTGTTCGTCAAGACCCAGATGTGATTATGCTAGGTGAGATCCGGGATAAAGAGACTGCACAAATTGCATTACAATCCGCATTGACTGGGCATTTAGTGTTTTCAACGGTACACACGAATGATGCGGCGAGCGCATATACTCGTCTTCTAGATTTAGGAGTTGAAGAGTTTTTGCTAAATGCGGCATTAATCTCTGTGGTTGCCCAACGTTTAGCACGCAAGGTTTGTGAACACTGCGCGACAAGCGATCCGGACAGTATTGAGTTAATCAAACAATACGATCTAGACAATATTGCGACCAAATTTTCCTTAGATAAAATTAATCTACAGCGTGGTACTGGTTGTGAGAAATGTGCACATACAGGTTACAAAGGGCGTTTAGCTATAACTGAATACTTAGCATGTGATGATACTATTAAGAGTACTCCAAAAGATGCTGATTTCATTCAAAAAGCAAAGGTGCATAACGCGAGCAGAAACCGGCGCACTTTACTTGAGGATGGTCTTTATAAAGCGATCCTCGGTCAAACTACCATTGATGAAGTTGTGAGGGTTGCTGGCTAATGGCTTCGTTTAGCTACAAGGCTTTCGACTCTATGGGAGGAAAGTGTGATGGCCTTATCGAAGCGGATAGCCTTTCCTCAGCTCAGTTACAGCTAGAAAAAGAAGGTTTACTCCCCTATGAGTTGAAAGAGCAACAATCATCACGTCAGGGAAACCGCTTTTTTGAAGAACGCGTCAGTTTAGCTGATTTGGAGTTTGTAACGTCTGAACTGAGCTTACTACTGGCAACAGGTATCAGGATCGACCGAGGCCTGGACATTATTCGAAAAACGAAGGCTAAGCCTGTATTAGCTAAGCTGTTGTCTGATCTTAGTCAAAGCCTAAAAAAAGGCAGTAGTCTCTCTCAAGCCTGCAGAGCACATCCTAAAGTTTTCGATAGTCTCTATTGCAATTTGATTGAACTCGGCGAAGCATCTGGAGATCTCGCTGGTACGTTCGCAGGGCTGTCTCAGGATTTAAAGTTTAAGCGTGACCTTAGAAAAAAAATTGTTAGCGCGATTACTTATCCTGTCGTCATCTTTTTTGTCTGTGTACTCAGTATTTTATTTATCTTTAATGTGATCATTCCCAAAATGGCTGATATGTTCGCGAATATTGAGCAACTACCTTGGTACACACAAGCAATGCTCGGGACTAGTGCATGGTTTAACCAAAATCAATCATTACTATTTCTAGGACTCGTTACTGCTTTTGCGGGAGTTTATTTTGCCAGTAAGAATGAACGTATAATTGCTTGGTGGCATCGAATTGTATTACAGCTTCCCATTTGTGGTACTGCGGTAAAAACGGTTGAAAGGATCCGTTTTAATACCGGTTTAAGCTTAATGCTAAAGGCTGGGGTACCAATTGATAAAGCGCTAGCACTCGCAACTGGTAATATCCGGAATCAGCAGCTTTACGCTGAATTGGAAGTCGCTCGAAAAAAGGTCAAACGCGGAAATCAATTAACTCCTTCACTACAGCAGTCTTCTCTCTATCCGTCTTTTTATATTTCCCTACTAGAAGTTGGTGAGGAATCTGGAAAATTAGAAACTGTATTTGATGAAATTGCGAGTCGCTCAAGGCAAGATTTTGAAACTTGGACCGATAGAATCACTTCGCTTCTAGAACCTCTGATGATCCTTTTTATGGGGGTTTTTGTTGGTGGTGTCGTGGTTGTGATGATGCTTAGTATGATCTCACTCAATGATGTTGGCTTTTAAGCATGAATACTATGCGCGGCTTCACAATGATTGAGTTGTTAATTGTGCTTACCATTATGGGCTTGATCATGTCTTTGGTAGCGCCTTTATCTCTAAAAGCAATTAACCGCTCAGATGCAAAAATGGAATTAGTTGAGGTAAAAAACTGGTTGCGAAATAGAGCCAATAAAGCATTTCTAGAGCAAAGAGATTATTTGGTGGTACTAGAAAAGGATAACGGTATTGTTTTTCAAGGCGAAACAGCAGTCGAAAGCAAGCAACTAAAGTACATACAGTTCCCTAAGCAAGAAATTACGCTTAATCGCTTCGGTATGATCTCAACCGACAGCATTACTACTCATTACCTTGGACAGCCTTTTCAAATTGAGTTGCAGGGTAATGATGCACCATAAAAAAGGCTTTACGCTTGTTGAGCTTCTCGTTTCAGTTGTTATTTTATTGGCGGTGATCACTACAGTCTCCATGCTTTACCGAGGTGCATTTATTAGTTCAGAGAAAGCATCAAAGTATGTTCAATTTTCAACTGCAATTACGGGAGTATTGGACACTGTACGATTTGACATAAGGCATGCTCCTTTTAATCAAACTAGATTGGAAGGTACAGGCACTAATGGAGGGGTATCATTCCGCTGGGATGCCTCAGCAATTAAGGAAAAAGGTGACTCGATTTCAGGTACCTCAGATATTGCGATCCAACTACAAACAACGAGCAATCAATATAAGTTATGGCAAGTCTCGCTTGAGGTTGAAGCTCAAGGCATAGTCCGTCAATACCAATTTAAAGAGGTGAGTTGGCGTGGCCGTTAAGCAAAAAGGGTTCACATTAGTTGAGCTGCTGATATCAATTACTTTATTAAGTTTAGTAATGGCGACAGGTACCTTTGCGTATTTCCAGTTTGCAAGTCGATGGGATAAAGAGCTTGGTGATTTTCAGCAGCAAGCCCAAACAGCGAAAGTAGTAGCACAGCTTGAGCAGGTACTTAAAGGGGTCATTCCCTATGTTGTTAGAGATAAAACGGGGGAGCCCACCTTCTTTTTTGTAGGTTCTGAATCAAGGTTATTGGCGGTGACGAGTAATGGCCTGATTAATGGTGGACCTGAAATATTTCGCTTGGTGATCCAACAGAACAAAAATGATTTTCAGTTGGTGTATCAGGCCATTGCCTTGGAACAAACGATATTAACGTCTATGGAGCAATCGCTGGACTTCAGCAATAGTAAAGTGTTGCTTAGCAACCTTCAGCGAGCTGATTTAAGTTATTTCGGATGGCGGGATTTGACGCTCAAGTCAAGTAGAACGCCAGGCACAGCGCCAAACTGGTTTGAAAACTATCGCTCGCAAGAGCGAGGATTAACGCCAGAGTATATTAAATTGAATATTGATGACTTTACACTTTTTTCCCAGCTAGATAGAGAGCCTAGCCGTTGGAAAGGTCACTTTAGTGAGAGTGGGATGTTATGATGCAACAAGGAATAGCTTTACTACAAGTTTTACTTATCACCGCTGTGCTTAGTTTACTTGGTTTGTTCATGACTAAAACAGCACGGCAGCAAGTTGAAATAGCAGCTGCATTCGACAACAGAGCACAAGCTCTGGTTGATAATTATGATGCTGAAGCAACGGTTCTTTTTGCGTTATTAACAGAGTCAAAGTCACCAACTTCGCCTTTTTCAAATGATCTGCCAGCACTAACTGGCGTCTGGAATTTTTATGGTGAAGATTTTCGTTATGGGGATCATGCGAGCATCCGCCTTCAAGATTTAAGAGGGCTGCTCAATCTTAGTTATCCATCGGAACAAAGGTGGTTGCGAGTATTGACGCATAAGGGACTAAGCGACTATGATGCTCGGCTACTATTGAGCCAAATACAAGATTGGCAAGATGTCGATAAGTTATCTAAGCACTCTTTACCAGAATCAGATTATAAAAACGGTATCATTCAAACTTGGTCTGAGTTATCACATTTGAATATCTCGAGTTCTTTGCGTAAGTACTTGGAGCAAAATGCCACAATGTATAAGAAAAGTGTGTTTAATCCGATGACAGCTCCTGATAGTTTGTTACATAGTTTGTATGACGTACCAGTAGTAGAACAAATTATAAAGATGCGTAATGAGAAAACGTTAACCCCAGCATTATTTTCAGCGTATACAGGGGTTGAGCAAAGCCGAAACATCACTTTGTTTCCGTCCAGTAATTATAAGATAAAAATTGAGACTCAGCTGGGCGATGCACGCGTAAGTCGTACGCTTTATTACCTATTAGATCCAAACAAGTCAAAGCCAGTAAATTTAGTGGCTTCGGAAGGTTAATAACACAATGAGTGAACATGCATTGCTAGGTTGGCAAAAAAGGCTGATTTGTAATCTGGTTAGTTACTACAAAGATAGTCAGCACTTTCATCTTAACTATGACAAGGATGGGTGGCATTTAATCAAGTCGTCGTCACCAAAGCTTATCCAAATCGTTGCTAGAAACCATTATATTGAGCAAGTCGATAAACTGCCTGTAACTGATCGCAAAGCATTAAATAGCTTGTTAAAACTGCGTAAGCAGAAGCACAGCGCTGAGCGCTATTCCACGCAGATCCGCGCTCAAGATGAAAGTACGTCAATTTTAAACAGTTGGTTATTCGATATAAAAGCTGAAGGCTCATTAGTTGTGATACCTGAATCGGTGTTAATTGCCATCGGTGAATCTAATTCGAGCATCACCTTGGTTAATAACGAGTATTACCTTGCACAAAGAAATCAGGTGATATATTCCGTTGCTCGCTTTGGGTTAGTGAATTCCCCTGAGCGTTTTGCAAACACGGTTGGCATAAGCTTTGATACCGTATCTGAAATAGATTCAGAGAGAAGTCTAGTAAAGCGCATGGTCGAGTCTATCTTTCCTTTTCTTAAGCGCTCTGTATCTAGCTTTATTCAGCCACAAGGTTTATTGGCTTATCAAGCTTATTTCAAAAAAGCTGCAGTGTTCAGCGCCATTGCATGTGTATCATACTTCGCGCTAAGCAGTGCTTACTTGGTGGCCAAAAAAGAATATCTCCAAGCTGAGCTCAGTGGAAATCAAAGTAATATTAATCAAGCATTATCAACATTTTCAGAGTATGAAAAGAATCAGAGTAGAGTCGAAAATTGGCAAGCAGTAATGCAGGATGTACCTAAGGTTTCACCAAACTTGCTTTTATTGGATAGCGTTCGGGGTAAAGCTAGGATCGAAAGCTTACAATATAAAGGCGACCGATTTGTAATTCGAGGAGAGAGCTCAAATGCTATTGCCGTCCTCGAGTCACTCAGTGAATTTGACTGGGTTCTAGATCCTAAATTTGACTTCCCTGTTAGAAGTTATCAAGGAAAAGAAGAGTTTGTAATTAGCTATACAATTCCGGTAAGTACCTATAAAGCTGAATATCAACCAATAAATGAACGTACAGGTGGCGACCATGGTTGAGCAACTAAAACAATATAAAATGCTCCTAGCATTGGTGATTCTGTTAGCCACAATAAAATTTGCATTAGTTCCGCTTTTCACATGGCAGGAAGAACAAGTTGAGAATATCGCTCAAATTGAGAAGCGTCTATTTAAAGCGGAACAGGTAATGACACAGCTTCAACAAATCGAGCTCGCAAAAGAGCAGGTTGCTGATGTAGCACGTGTTTTCACCACAATGTTATTTGATTGGCAAGAACCTTCGAAGTTTAGAATTGATACACAAAAGCAAGTCAATCAATGGCTCACAGAACATAATTTGTCGACTATTAATATAGGTTGGCAGCCAGCACTAAAATATCAATCAGCGGCTCTGCACAAGGAGCAAATTAGACTAAATATTTCGGGAAAATTGACCGATCTCGCTGCCTTTTTGGTTATGCTCGAATCTCAATCACCAGTCGTGGTTGTTGAATATTTCGATTTAAATATACAAGGGCTGAGCGCTGAAGAAACAGGGAGTGGAGAAGTTAGCTTGTTGCTCTCCTTTTACATACAAGAAGGGGCTAAGGGTGAATAAACTATACATCTATATCAGTATTTTTATGCTAACACTCTTTGCTATTGACGCCGTCACTCGCCTACAAACAGAAGTTAATGCTGACAGTAAGCCGTTTAGGCTAAATAACGCTGAACAAACGTTTTTACCTAAGCTATCAGAACAAAGTAAGCTTGATATTGAGCGTGCGCTTGACACATGGGTTGTTAAAAAAGTAGAACAGCCAGAGTCGCAAGATAATGGCATGAGTCCTGATGAGCAGGCAAAACAAACAGGGGAGCTGACTTCTGTTTTTGCTCGCGATAAAGAGTTGAGATTGAAGGCGGTGGTGCACTCGCCTGAATCTACATACGCCCTGATAGATATTAAGTCAGTCAAAAATGGTGCCAATGAGCTAAAAAGGTTTAATCAGGGCGAAGTGATAGAAGATTTTATTTTGACTATTAACTCTAATGTAAAAGTAGAACTCAATAAGGGTGACCAGCATATCACGCTTATTATGTACCAAAGTACGAAGCAATAACGACGGAAGCACTATGAAACAAGCACAGAAAATCTTACTCGGTTTTATTGTCACAGCGGGACTGTCGGCATGTAGTTCAGTACCTAACTCAGTTGCAGTCAACGGCTCGTACTTAGAAAAAGAGAGTAAAGGCAAAACAGTCAACAACGACTTGTCGTCACACGACGAAAAAGCGCGTCCGCAGACGCAATCGAGCGGCTTGGTATATTTACCTGCATTACCTGATGGTAAAGTAACACAAACCAGCCAACCAAACTTAGCGCAACGGTTTAGTGATAACGAGCAAGTAAAGCTGACAGCGGACAGTCTCAAAGTTAAGGATTATTTGCATTATGTATTTGGCGATTTACTTGGCGTTAATTACATCATTGGAGATGCAATCACCAACAGTGACGACGCAATAACAATTAATCTTAAAGAGCAGCTAAGCAAGCGCCGTTTATTTTCTATCAGCCAAGACTTGTTGACCGAACGCGGTATTATTATCCGCGAGCAGGATGATATTTTTTATATCCACCCCTCTGAGAATGCCTCTGGTGGAAGCGTGGTGTATGGCTATGGTAACAAAGTAGAAGATGTACCTAACACCGCCAATAGCATAATACAGATTGCGCCATTTACCAGTGGCATGCAGACGCCACTTGCGAACACTATTAGGCAGATGACAAACGTAGACGCGCAGCCTCTTTTTGACCAGCATGCGATAATGTTCAAAGGTAAGCGTGCCGAGGTGATCAGAGCCCTTGAATTTATGCAAATGATGGATAAGCCTGCATTCAGAGACCGTCATATTGGTATGTATAAATCGGTGTTTATGCCTGCAAAAGAGTTAAGTAAAAAACTGGGCGAGCTGTTAAAGCAAGAAGGCATAAGCAGTAATAGCTCAGGTTCTACAGAGCAAGCGGTTAGCATGGTCGCTATTGAGCGCACTAATAGTTTGGTCTTCTTCACCAATAATGAGGCTTTTTTACAGCGCGTTGAGTTTTGGTCGCAGCAACTCGATCAGCCAGCAGATGGCAACGAGAAGCAATACTTTATTTTTGAGCCCGAGTTCGCTCGAGCCGTAGATTTAGGCCAAAGTTTACAAAACTTGCTGGGTGGTGGAAATAGTTCTGCTGTTAGTCGCTCTACTTCGGCAACGTCAGAGGCAAAAGAGCAGCGTGAATCAACACCTCGAAGTGCCAATGTGAGCGTGAATAACGAAGACCTTCGTATGGTAGTGGATGAGCGCTCCAATGCCATTATTTTTCACACATCTGGTTCGGAATATCGCAGCTTACTTCCCTTAGTGAAGCGTTTGGATGTGATGCCAAAGCAAGTTGTGCTTGAAGTACTTATCGCAGAAGTCACACTGACGGACGAGTTTAGTCAAGGGGTTAAATTTGCACTGGCTAATAATCGCGCCGCTAGAACGGGTTACTACAATTTTACTGGAAATACAGAAACTGGGCTTAACTACGTATTAGAGGGGTTAACTGGTAAGCTAGACATTCAGCTATTTGAGAAAAACCAAAACGTTAATGTACTCTCAAGACCAACTATTGCTGTTCGTGATGGGGTTGAGGCGAATATTGCTGTAGGGGACGAAATCCCAACTGCAGGTGATATTATAACCGATCCAGTAAATGGTTCTCGCGCTTCTGTCGTGTATCGTAAAACAGGTATTGATTTAAATGTAACTCCAACCGTCAATGCGCAAGGCGTTATTTTGATGGAAATTGAGCAAGAGATCAGTAATCAAGCATCAGGTGATAAGGCCGCGGATAATCAACCGACAATTTTTACCCGTAATATTAAAACTGAGGTGATAGCAGCTGATGGCCAAACGATAATGCTTGGTGGCTTGATTAGTCAAAACAATAGCCTAACGAATACTGGCGTGCCTTTCTTCTCGGATCTACCTGTGCTAGGTAGGCTGTTTGACGGTAAAAAAGACACCAATACCAAGACCGAACTTGTTGTCATGGTGACACCAAGAGTGGTTGAGGCATCTGAGCAGTGGCAAGGCGTGATGGATGCATTTAAGAAGAATCTAAGCAGTTTAGATTTTAGTAATAATAAATCTAACTAGATGAAGTAGATTGCGCTAATATAGTCATAAAACTGACAAAAAAGTTGCTTATCTTATTCATTAGCATACAGTAAATCTGGGTTTTATACTTTTTTTTACAATTGAAAACGCGTAAAAAAACAACAGTTTATTGGGTTTTGTTGTTTTATCTTTTTGATTTTTATGTGTTTTTTTAATGGTCTTTTTGGCTGTGCTATGTTATTTGTATTAACGCTTAGTATTTGCAAAGTTAACTGCTTGACAATGCAGAGACAATGGTTAGACTAAGCATGGATTTGATCGGATGTCACTTGGGTGACGGCCTAATTGAATGATCAAATATAAGAAAAATGGGAACACGCATTGTTCTTGTTTCATGAAACTTTGGAGAATGGAAAACATGTTCAAAAAATCTCTACTAGCAGTAGCGCTTACAACTGCTGCAACTTCAGCTATGGCTGTAAACACAACTGCAGGTACTGCTCAAAAACTATCTGTTGAAGGCGCGGTTGCTACTTCTGCTGCTATCACTGCAAATGCACCTACTGTAGCTCTTAACTTAAATGCTCAGTATACAGCTGGCGATACGGTAACTCTAACTCTAACTGGTGGTGCAGAGTTTGCTGACACTGGTTACAGACTTACAAAGCAAGGTAACGCTGGTGACACTGTTACTTGGGGTCTAATCAACTCTTCAAAGACGGAATTAGTTTTCCGTGTTACTGAGACAAATGACGCTGATAACAGCGGAAGTGTTTCAACTGAAGGTTTAGTTTATAACCTTGAAGCAACAGGTAACAACAGCAACGAAGTTTTAGTTAAGCTTCCTGATTTAGCAGACAAAGCTAAAGTAACAGTAACAACTGTAGCGAAAACATCTACTGGTATTACTATTGATACAGCAACAGGCACAGGTAACACTGACTCTGCGGACCTTTTCGTAGGTACTAAGCAGTTTTCTGTTACTTCATTCTCAAAAGCTGATGGTACAGTTGACGTTGCTCAATTGCGCAAAGGTTTCGAGAAAACTGGTGGTGTAGAACAAATCCCAGCACCTTCTTTTGTTGTTGCTGAAAATGCTACTGACATCGCTACAATTGCTGATGACAATGTTGAATTAACCCTTAAAGGCGACTTCACTGGTGTTAGCAAGGTAACAGTTAAAGATAACGCTGCTGCTGCAGACGAACTTAAGATTGCTGCTGATGCTAAATCTGCAACAGGCAAAACTGGTGCTGCTTTAGTTGCTGGTACTTACACAATCAACTTTGAATTACCAGCTGCTGACAAGCGTGTAGCACTTACAGCTCCTCAAGATTTCACTCTTGACGTGAACGTACTAGAAGGTACTACTAAGTCATCAGCTCTAGTTTCTGGCTCAGTTGCCTCTTCATGGAAGCTAAATGGTGACTCTGAGTTTGTTGAAATCATGCCTTTCTCAGACGTATACTCACGCGCAATCATGGTAACTAACAACGGTACTGTTGAAGGTGACATCATGGTTGAGCTATACTCTGGTGGTAAGATGGTAGCTACTAAGAAAGTTGGTACTGCTGCTAAGTACGCTGTAACTAACGTAACAGCTGCTGTTGACGCACTTGCTAAAGAAAACGAAATCACAGGTGTTGCTGGTATCCGCGTTACTACTAATGCTCCAGCTGCTAACATCGAAGTAAGCGCGCTTTACTACAACAAAGAAGTACAAGACCACGTTAAAGTTAACTAATTTAACTTTTAGCTAGTCTAAAAAAGCGAGCCGAGGCTCGCTTTTTACTTTTATACGCTTTATCGTTATACAAAATAAAAAGTATAAAAACTTTGTACTTTCTATCTATTAAGCCATTCGGTAAACTGCTTGGCAGTATTGCAAACATGTAGAGTGCCGAGTGAAATACCCCATAGTACAGCCCTTCCTACCTGAATTAGATTTATACCAAAAACAAATCACAGAGATCTTTGCAAGAAATAGGCTGACGAACAAGGGCCCATGTGAAGCTGAGTTAGTCGAAAAGCTAAAAGCGTATTTAGGGGTTGAGCATATCCTGCTTGTGGCGAACGGCACTATGGCGCTGCACATTGCTTATCAAGTTATGGGGATCACAAAAGCCATTACAACACCGTTCACGTTTGCCGCCACCTTGGGCTCGCTACGTATGCAAAATATTGCAACCCGCTTCAGTGATATTTGCCCCAATACATTTAATTTAGACCCAAGCAAATTAGATAGCGCGGATCTAGAGTGGGCGGATGCTTTAGTGCCCGTGCATGTATTTGCTAACCCCTGTGATGTAGAAGCAATTGACAGTATAGCCGAGCAATACCAACTAAAAGTCATTTACGATGCTGCGCACTGTTTTGCGAGTAAATACAAAGGTGAGTCTTTGTTAAAGTACGGTGATTGTGCAACCCTTAGCCTCCATGCAACAAAGCTGTTTCATACCGTAGAAGGGGGAGCGGTTATCTTTAAACATCGTAGCGACCTAGAAAAAGCACAGCAAATAATAAACTTTGGGCAAAATGAGCAGCAAATTCCAGTACTCGTCGGCACGAATGCAAAAATGAGCGAAATGCACGCCGCAATGGGCTTATGTGTGTTTAATCATATTGACGATATTCTCGCGCATCGAGTCGAGCTATTTAATCGTTATAAATACCGTCTCAAAGGCTTGCTCAATTTCCAGCATTGGAAATCTAATACGAGCACGAATGGCTCCTACTTTTCTGTACTATTTAATAGCGAACACGAGTTGTTGTATGTGCGTGAACACCTAGAAAGTATTGGCATTCAAACACGTCGTTATTTCTTCCCTGATCTCAATGAACTTAAGCTATACACTGAGTATAGAGACTTACCTTGTTCAAAATCGATTTCACGAACGATCTTATGTTTGCCTATGTATTATGAGCTGCGGTTAAAAGACATAGATTATATTTGTGATAACATTATCGTTTTACTAAATAAATTTCGAGAAGTAGATGGCGCACAAACAACACTATAGCAAAGCTGAGTTGATAGAATTAGGGATTAAAGCCGTCGGCGATAATTGTTTGGTATCTAGAAAGGCTTCTTTATTTGGCATTGAGAGAATATCGCTCGGTGATAATGTACGCATAGACGATTTTTGTATTCTATCCGCAGGCTCTGAAGGGATCACGTTAGGTAGCTATATACATATAGGCGCATACTCATCACTCATAGGTGACTCAGCTATCATCTTAGAGGACTATGCGGGACTGTCTGCGAGAGTAACGATTTATTCAAGTAGTGATGACTACAGTGGCGAGTGGATGACAAACCCTACGGTAGATGAGGCTTTTACCAATGTGACTAGTAAGCCGGTTTATCTTGGCAAACATTGCATTATTGGTGCCGGTGCCATTGTGTTACCAGGCGTTACGCTCAAAGAAGGTGTGGCGGTTGGTGCACAAAGCTTAGTGACTCGCTCTGTGGACGAATTTAAAATAGTGGCAGGTTCTCCTGCTCGTTTTGTCAAAAGTCGCAGTAGAGCACTTCTTGAAAAAGAAAAAGCGTTCAAAGGTCAATGTTAATACATATCTTTTCAGATACGCCTCATCACTATAAACCGATGGTTGAGTTTTATTTACGCTACATTGAGAGTGAACAATGTTTTTGGGTGTTGGGGAGCGATACGAATAAAGATAAAGACATTTTATTTTTTTCGTGTGAAAAGGAACTGTATCAAGCGCTAGATGCGCAACCTAGTGAAACTAGATTAGTATTTCATGGTCTATTTTCTCCTGTGCTAATTCGTAACCTAGCGTTAAGCCATATGCTAAGCCGAGCTACCTGTGTATTGTGGGGAGCGGAAATTTATCGTAATAAAAATGTGCAGGGCTTAAAAGGCTATCTTAACTGGTTTGCTCATCGGCTACTATTAAGTAGGGCTCAATGCGTTATCACGCTTAACTCTGGTGATGCTGAGCTTGTTAAAAATTATATGAAGCTAAAACGAAAAGTCGATATTTTACCTTATCCCCTAATTGACTTCGGTTTAACTTTAGCGAATGAGCAGAACGAGAAATTAAAGATCTTACTTGGTAATTCTGCCGATCCTGCAAATAACCACAAGCAATTGATTGACCATGTTGCAAATGCTGATTTACCCGAATTTGAAGTTTATATGCCACTCAACTATGCGGGAACAAAAGAGTATATCCAAGAAGTCATTACCTATGCTCAGAAAAGGTTAGGGCAATGTTTCATACCCATTACTGCTATCATGTCAAAGCCAGAATATGACCGTTTACTTTGTAAAGTAGATTTGAGCTTGTTTGCCCATCAACGCCAACAGGGGCTATATGTTGTTTACGCAATGCTCTTGCAGGGGAAGCCTATATTTTTAGATACGTGTACGAGTAGTTATAGCGACTTAACTCAACAGGGGTTTTCGCTGGGTGATATAAATAAATTCTCAAAGCTAACTAATGCAGAGTTGACTCAACTAATTATGCAGCCGATGGAGATAAATCAGCAATTAATGGTAAGCACTTTTACCGAGGCTGCGCTTGGCCCTAAATGGGCTGCTATGTTGGTCGATTCTAATGACTAACCTTAAGCGTTTTGCTCAAGGTGTATCATGGTCGGCTGTTGCGACGCTGGTAAAGGCTGGCGTACAGTTTGTTATATTTATTTTATTAGCGAGATACTTGTCCTTAGGTGAACTCGGTCTAGTCGCTTTTGTTACATTACTGGTCAGTATTTCTCAGCTACTGAGTGATGCCGGGATTTCTAACGCATTGATTTATTTTGACAAGCTAGACAAACAAGTTAAATGCCAGCTATATGTGCTGGGCTTGTTTTTAGTTGCTGTTATGGCAGCATCAATCCTATTTTTGCTGCCTGTTATTGAGGCATTCTTTAATATTTCGAACCTTGCTGATTATCACCTTTGGATTGGCTCACTACTGCTTTTAAGAGGTGCTGCAGCGCAGCCAACGGCAATATTACAAAAGCGACTCGCGTTTAAACAGCTAGCAACAATTGAAGTGTTTGCCTCGGTAGCTTCTTTATTGACCCTAGTATATCAGCTTCAACAAGGTGCAACCATTGAGGCAGCGCTATCAGCGCAGTTAACAAACGCGATGTTTATCGCCTTATGTACCAGCTGGTACGGTAAAGATGAGTTAGGATTTGCTTTACCTCGAGTAAAAAAACTCAGAGGACCGTTGCGTTATGGTATCTATCAAAGTGCTGAAGGTGTGGTGAGTTTTTTAAGTCGACAGTTTGATCAGCTGGTTGTCGCCAAAGTTATGGGAGCCGAGGTGTTAGGCGTTTACTCCTATATTAAGGAACTTGTTGCCAAACCGGCGCTGCAGTTTATTAATCCGATCGTTAATCGAGTGACGTTTCCATCATTGGTAAAGCTCAATGTGCAACAAAAGGGAAACTTATATATTAAATTAATGATGGCGCTTGGCTGTATTAACATACCTTTATACATAGGCATCGCTTGCTTTGCAGAGCCGACACTTGTCCTGGCTTTTGGAAAAAGTTGGCTGGAGCATAATCAGCTAGTGTCTGTTATGGCAATAGCGATGCTTTCGACGGCACTTATCAATCCATGTGGTCCACTTTTACAAGCATCGGGTGCTGTTCGACGCTCATTTGTTTGGAACTTGGTACTCTCTTTGCTCAGAGCCGCCATCATACTCACTATGGTATCTCGTGGCTTATATGAACTAGCTTTGGCATTGGCTGTTTTACAGGGCGCTGTATTGGCAGTACATTGGTTTATTCTGGTTACCCCTTTCACAAATAAAGGTATCTTTGAGTTTATTAAATCTCTACTACCAGGACTGACGATCACTATGCTGGCTTTGCTTATTAGTTTATTAATTCAGCATTACTTCTTCGTATCAGATTTCTTTGCTCTAGTCATTTATGCTTTGGCTACGTCAGCTGGCTTGGTTTTACTTATAACTTTGCTAAAATCCAAATCCACCACTTCATTGACAAGACAACAGTAAATCAACATGAGAAACAGTGAATCCTGGACACCGAGTAAGTTTGTTTATAAAAATGGTGAGCTAAGAGCAAATAAAGACCTACAACAAGTTAGTTTGTCATCTAGGTTAGCTGTTGAGCTGGTTGCTATGCAATATAACCGCTATCTAGGTGATTTTGTTACTGGCTCTTTACTTGATCTAGGATGCGGAAAAGTGCCTTTTTACCAAGCTTATTCAAGTAACGTTAGTCAAACGACTTGTGTGGATTGGGGAGAATCACTGCATCAAAGCTCCTATGTGGATGAACTTTGTGATTTAAATCAACCGCTGCCTTTTGCAACTGAAACATTTGATACTGTTTTAAGTTCTGATGTACTTGAGCACCTACTAGAACCTCAAATGACAATACGAGAAGTCGCTCGTGTGCTCACACCAAATGGTACATTTATATTCAATACCCCTTTTATGTACTGGCTTCATGAGCAGCCTCATGATTACTATCGCTATACGCGCTTTGCGATAGAAAGGATGGCGAGTGAGGCTGGCCTGGAAGTGGTCGTACTCAATGAGGTGGGGGGAGCACTCGAGGTAGCTGCTGATGTCTTAAGTAAGTTTTTTAATAAACTTCCCATCTTAGGAAAGCCGGTATGTTGGCTAATTCAGAGCGCTGCTATCGCGCTAGCTCGAACTCGCTTGGGTCAAAAAATTATGCAAAGAACCCAATCCGTTATGCCTATGGGGTATTTTACTGTGTTAAGGAAGAAGTAAGGCATGAGTTTAAGCTGTGGAGAAAGTCCTAAGTCAAAAGTTATTATTGGTATTCCTACCTATAAGCGCCCTCAAGGACTAGCTAAGCTTTTGGAATCCATTACCAAGCTTGAGTGCTCGAATATCGAACTATCAGTCGTGGTTGCTGAGAACGATCAACAACATAGGGCAGGTGCTAAGCTGGTTACTAAAGTATCTGACAATTATCCACTGCCTTTAGCATCAATTGATGTATCACAACGTGGTATTTCTTTTGTTAGAAATGCCTTACTCGACGTTGCCTTTTTAGACTATGAAGCTGACTTTCTAGTTATGGTTGATGATGATGAGTGGGTTGAGTCCAAGTGGCTGAATGCTTTGCTCGAGACACATTTCAAAACAGGGTGTGAGGTCGTAGGTGGCAACACGCTTGCTGAATTTGAAGGCGAACCACCGAGCTGGACAAAAGCATTGGCTATCTACTTTCCAGAGCAGGCAAGCCTTTCCCAAGAGATACCACTGTTAGAAAGCTCAGCCAGCGTACTGTTGCATAAGTGTGTGTATTTTGGTTTTGGCCAGCAACGATTTGATCCCTTTTATTCTGTATACGGTGGTGGTGACAAGGAGTACTTTACTCGTCTGAAAGCACAAGGCATAAAGTTTGCCAGCGCACACACTGCTATTTCACACGAACTATTTGATGGCGCTAGAGTCACCAAGCGCTGGGCGCAGGAACGTGCATTTCGTATTGGAGCTGCGGATATGCGAATAATCTTATTGCATCATCGCTCTAGTTTATTGAGTGAGATTATAAAAATACTTCTCGCAACTTTAGTTGGTGCTTCTGGTAGTGTACTCTCCCTAAACTCTAGAAGTAGAATGAAGTATTGGTTGCTATTACAACGTCAGCTGGGCAAGTTAAGTGGCTTGCTGAACAAACAAAAGCCAGTCTATGAAAAGGTGCATGGGAAGTAACAATGGCAAGTAAATATAAGAAACTGGATCAAGCCAAAGTTATGGTAACTGGAGGTGCTGGTTTTATTGGTAGTGCCGTGATCAGGCATTTACTAGCTAATACTAATGCTCAGATACTCAATATTGATAAGCTTACATATGCATCCAACAAAGCAGCACTAGATACATTCTCTGAAGAGCCAAACTATCAATTTATTCAATTGGATATATGTGAGCGTGAAGCCTTGGCACAAGCGGTGTTATCTTTTGAGCCGTCACATATTCTTCATTTAGCCGCAGAAAGTCACGTAGACCGCTCTATTAGCGGCCCTGCTGAGTTTATTGAGACTAACATTGTTGGTACTTATCAGTTGTTAGAGGTGTCTCGTTTATACTACGCTTCTTTGACAAAAGAAGCGCAAAGTCATTTTAGGTTTCACCATATTTCAACGGATGAAGTATATGGTGATTTAGATGAGAATGCAGCGCCATTTACGGAAGATCACAAATACCAACCAAGCTCCCCCTATGCCGCTTCTAAAGCCAGTAGCGATCACTTAGTAAGGGCGTGGGGAAGAACCTATGGACTCCCTTATATTATCACTAATTGCTCTAATAATTACGGACCTTACCAGCACCCGGAAAAGCTCATTCCGCTAATGATACGCAACGCGTTACAGGGAAAAGAACTACCAGTGTATGGTGATGGTACACAAGTGCGGGATTGGCTACATGTAGACGATCATGCTAGTGCACTTTGTACCGTGTTAGAACGTGCTGCTCCAAAAACTACCTTTAATATTGGTGGTAAGAATGAAATAAGAAATATTGAACTGGTATCGATGATATGTCACCACCTAGAGCTACTGATGCCAAATCACCCTATAGCAATAGCCGCTGGCGGACATGGCTTTGCTAAGTTAATTCGCTTTGTGGATGATCGAGCTGGGCATGACACTCGCTACGCTATAGATAATACAAAAATTCAACAAGAACTTGGTTGGTATCCAGAATATCAATTTGAACATGGGTTGTTGCAAACCATTCAATGGTATCTTAAAGACTTTGAGGTAGGAGATAAGTTGTGAAAGGAATTATTCTAGCTGGAGGGAGTGGTACCCGTTTATATCCAGTAACTCAAGGGGTCTCAAAGCAATTGTTGCCAATATACAATAAACCAATGATTTACTATCCATTATCAGTATTGATGTTGGCTGGTATTAGGGATATTTTGGTGATAACAACGGCACAAGAACAGCAGTTATTCAAAAATTTATTAGGCGATGGAACGCAATTTGGTGTCAAATTAGAGTATGCGGTTCAAGAAAAACCCGAGGGGCTTGCTCAGGCTTTTGTGATTGCAGAGACATTTATTGGGAATGAATCTGTTTGCTTGGTATTAGGAGATAATATTTTTTACGGTCAGGCGTTTTCTCCATACCTGAATAATGCAGCTCAATTGACTCACGGAGCAATGGTATTTGGTTATCCAGTGGCTGATCCTGAGCGTTTTGGTGTTGTCGAATTTAACGAAGTGGGTAAAGTAACATCAATAGAAGAAAAGCCCAGCCAGCCAAAGTCAAACTTTGCGGTGACAGGACTGTATTTTTATGACAATCAAGTTGTAGATATCGCTAAAACAGTAAAGCCATCATCACGTGGGGAACTAGAGATTACTTGTATCAACCGAGCATACTTAGAGCGCGGTCAATTGCAAGTCAGCGTACTAGGACGTGGTTTTGCTTGGCTAGACACTGGTACACACGACAGCATGCTAGAAGCGAGTCACTTTGTGCAGACCATTGAACGTCGGCAAGGGCTCATGGTCGCATGTTTAGAAGAAATAGCTTGGAACAAAGGTTGGTTAACTCTTGAGAGCCTTGAAAAACAATCAAACCTATTAGCAAAAACAACATACGGTGATTATTTAAAGGCACTTGTTACGAAAGAGAAAAGAGTGAGAGCTCAGTAGCTCTCACACCCCGTATTGCTTGCTGGTGATACATGCGAAATAAACTTGAACTGCAAGTTTCCCCTTCGTCAAAATAGCTACTCTTCCAGTGCAGTATCAAAAATAAATATTCGACTTGTCATTTGGGTCGTAAACGCACCTCCAATTTGGTACTGCTTCTGATCAACTGACTCCATTTTAAAGTCACGCAAGTAGTAAGTTTCAGAGCCTTGTTGCTCCGTAGCACTTGGATTGCTTGATAGGTTACTCCACTGCATAGTTTGAGTATCGTAATTCAAAACGTGTGCTGCGCTATGAAGCTGAATGTTTTGCTCATTATGCGTCAGTGTATAGTAGCTCCCGAAGAGTTCAGCCGGTACCTGCTCATTTAAGAGTATCTGAGTGCTTGAGAGTTGATACTGAATTAAGTGAGCTTGTTGCTCTTGAGTATTGTTAGCCGTTATAAATAATTCGTTTCCGATAAACTGGCAGTCAGTAATCGATAGATTTGGTAGTGATGCCGGTTTGTGAGACCAAGTTGTATCAGCGGTGGCCAGCTGGTAAGCATACGTGGTGTTACCTTGTTGGGTGAACGCAACAATCGTGTCATTGTTTGCACAACTCGCTAGAACATTATTTTCAAAAGGGGCAAATTTGGGCGCTGCAATTGATGTCCATTGTTGTGTACTAAAATCAAAGATCTCCATTGTTTCCTTGGGTGTCGATGTGCTTGGGCAGGCCTCTGTTCCACCGAAGAGAAATAGCTTACTGTTTGATATTTGAGCTTGATAGTAATAGCGAGACTCGTTTGCAGAAGGTAATGCTTGCCAATCCGTATTTGTGGTTGCAAGCGAGTGGATCTCAGGTGCGCTTAAAGGCGCATTTGCGCAGCTCATTGAGGAAGAAAGTGATGCTGCATGACTTGCAATGATGATTTCCTTTCCAAGTGTCGCAGACTGCAAATGACTACCTAGATTGTTTGGGAACTCTGAAAAAGCTTGCCATGGTTGAGATACAACCTCTATGTCAAAAGGGGGCAGCGACACGCTATGTTCGCCATCTAGTACGGATATAACAATTTGCCGATAGTTACCAAGCTGTTCGATATTAGCAGGCTTTCCACTTAGCTCACCGGTTGTTGTATCAAATTCCGCCCAGCTAGGTTTGTTGGTAATTCCGAATTGATATGTGCTAGTTTCACCGTCAACATCTTCAACCGTTGGCGTGAAATGATAGTTGTCGTTAAGTTTGATAGCTTCGGGCGAGGGGGTTCCTGAAATAGTGGGAGCGTCGTTAATCGCTTCGACTGTGATATCGACGGTCACTTCATTACTTAATACCCCACCTTTTTTAAATTTGTAAGTGAAGCTGTCAGTGCCATTTTTGTTTGGTGCTGGTTGATAACTTAGGTTCAAGCCACTTTTGGTGAGCGTGCCAAGAGTGGGGGACTTTATGACTTCAACCGTTAATGTGTCGTTTCCACTTGGTGCGGACTTTGGGCTAACCGCAAGCGTGTAGGTTGTATCTTCTTGGGTGGTAAATGCTGTTGATGTTTCTACAGTAAAGTTTCCTTGGCCGCCGATTACATCATTGTCATTGTTATCTGAACTCCCTCCACAGGCGCTTAACAAAGCACTAGCAATGATAGTAGAGATTATTGACCTTTTCATAAATACCTTCTCCTTGAATGTTGTGCTCACCTCTAGGGCCTGTTGATCTTTGCTGTTTGATTTTTGTTCTCCTGAGTGTGTTTTGGTCGCGACGCTCGACTTGCCGCCTAGTAATCTAGGCAAAAGTTGAGCAACAATGAACAAAGCGCACTCAGGTGAACCCAAAGGGCAGCGCTTGATTAGTATTTCTACTGTGTTCTCGCCTGACTCACATAGAATAACTATGCTACGCAGGCTCTGTCTTGTACAAATACCAATCAAACTGCTGCAAAAACAAACTTGAAAGGTAAACAGGCCCTAGTGTGAGTATCTGTTGGACGAAATTCAAGCAATATCTTTTCAATACCTTGAACGCTAATATTATGGCTTACGATAAGGTATTTTGTGGCGTAGATGAGTTGCATTGCTCGTGTTAGAATGGAAGTTTGATGATGAAGTCAAGGTTAATACTTTTCGCGTAGTGACTGGTTTGACTGTTGATGTGTTAATATTGCAAATTAAAAGATACGCGCTTGGCCACAAATAACTTTTTAAAAAATATCCTAACTCTTGTTTCGGGCACTGCTTCGGCGCAACTCATTTTGTTACTGATCTCGCCTGTTTTGACACGACTCTATAGTGCGCAGCAGTTTGGTAACTTCGGTGTGTTCGTCAGTATTATCACTATACTTTTAGTACTCGTCAGCTTGAAGTATGAGCTTGCACTTCCCCTTGTAAAACAACATTCGATTGCTAAGGTGCTACTACACCTCTGCTTTATCTTGATTATATTGAGCTGCACAGTGGTTGCAGTTGTTGTCTATGCATTTGATTCATGGTTGGTAGAGCATCTCAATCTATCGCTAAATAAAAGTGAGCTTTATCTTATCCCTGTTGCGCTATTTGCTTGTGGTTGTTATCAACTTTTGCATTTTTACGCGATTAAAACAGAATCTTTTCGGGTGTTAAGTGTGTCAAAAGTGACGCAGTCTGTGATTATAGCAGTAGCGCAAGTAGGACTTTCGTTGTGGACGGTTTTTGGTTTAGTGCTTGGGCATACTTTCGGATTTATTGCATCGACTTTGATGTTTTTATTACAAAAGCGAGATACGCTACACTTTAATGGCTACAATCCAAAACGGTTGCTAGCGGTTGCTAAACGCTTTAAAAACTTTCCTAAGTATACGCTTTGGGCCTCATTAGCTAATACCTCAAGTACGATGTTGCCTGTAGTACTGTTCTCCGGCTACTACTCTGCGGCACTTGTTGGGCTATACATTTTGGCACATAGAATGTTATTTGCACCTGTAACGCTCATCGGAAATGCGGTTGGAAATGTCTTTATGTCAAACGCCAAACATTATTTAGTTGCTGGAACGTTGGCAAAAAATACCCTAGATATTCATAATCGCCTGATACTGATTGCTATGCCTATTATGGCCTTAACTTTGCCGTTTTTACCTGAGATATTCGCAGTGGTTTTCGGGGAAAAGTGGACTGAAGCGGGGGAGATTGCTCAGTTTATTGCTATATGGATTTACTTTGTATTTACTGCGTCTCCTATCAGTACTGTTTTGGTTGCAATGGAAAAGCAAAAACTTGCGGCTTATTTTGACTTTGGTTCTTGTATCGTTCGTCTAGGCAGCGTAGTGCTGTTATCTTCCATGGCTTTTAAAGATGCAATTATGTACTTTTCAATTATCAATGCACTTGTAGTAAGTGCGTTCATCTTATTGGTTTTTTCTCAGCTCAATATTTCTATAGCAGACTTGATCATGCCGCATTTAAAAGCGTTTGCTGTTTTATGTTTGCCAAGTTTTGTGATTATTCGCTTACTTGCCAAGCAAAGTGATTTCATTGGTTTTCTCAGTGCAGTGTTTGTCGTGTTGCCATTAACATTACTGATGATAAGGAAAAAGATTTGAAAGTGCTCGTTTTACCTTCTTGGTATCCACCGTACAAAGGGGAGTTTATTCAGCAACAGGCGGAAGCGCTGGCTGAACAGGGATATGATGTCATAGTGCAAAGCGTAGAGCGTATTTCACCAAGAGAGCTACTGCGATGGTTGAGCGCTTGGTGTTGGTTGTTTTCCGGTCGTTACACGTTATCGCAAGAAGGTCCGTTGACTGTCGCACGGGCGCCATTACCTGGTATTCCAAAGTTTTATGCATTATATGCTGAGCTGTTTGCATTTAAATCTAAGCAAGTATTTAAACGTTACAGAAAGGTGATGCAGTACCAGCCAGATGTGATCCACGCACATAGTTTAATATGGGCCGGATATGCAGCGAGCAAAATCGCCAAAATGTTTCCGGTTAATTATGTGGTCACAGAGCATCGAGGGCGATTTATTAATAATCAGTACGTAAATGAGAGTGAAAAAAAGGAAATGTCACTGGTACAGGTTAAAAAAGCGCTGCAAGGGGCAAGTAAAGTCCTATGCGTCTCATCTAAGCTTATTCCTTACCTACAGAAAGTGTGTCCTGAGGCCAAGCTTGAAGTCCTTGCCAATATGGTAGATGTGGATCGTTTTACAATGAAACGTTCAACAGTACACCAAGCTTGTCAGTTTATCTGTGTTGCGCATGTTACGCCTCTAAAAGGTCATGAAACTTTGCTCCAAGCCTTCGCGAGCGTAGCATCCAAAGATAAAGATGTCTCATTAACGATAGTCGGTGATGGTTGGTATTTAAACCGAGTCAAAGAGTTGGCTGTAGAGTTGAACCTAGAGAACCGAGTCAACTTTACGGGTAACTTGACGGCGAGTGAGGTTGTGAATGCGCTTCAGCAGGCAGATGTTTTTGTTCTTCCAAGTCAATACGAGGCCTTTGGGGTAGTATATATCGAAGCAATGAGTGCAGGCTTACCGGTTATCGCCACGAATACTGGTGGGGCTGTGGACTTTGTAAATAAAGAAAATGGCATTTTGGTTGAACCAAATAATATCGAGTTACTTGCAAATACGATGCAGTATATGAGGGATAACAGAGCACAATACTGCAGCCAAACTATTGCAAAGCAAACTAAGCTGCGTTTCTCAACTGTTCACATTGCCAGTCAACTTAGTAAGCACTTACAGAGAGTATCGGAAGTCAAATGATGTATAGCGTAATAACAAACCATGTAAAAGCATTTGATGTCCTCGGAAGTCCCTACTTAGAGCAAAAAGGGCTCTATGGTAGTGAGTTTGGTCGTGAGCTTTTCGAACGACACTCCCTTTCTTCATTATCTGGCTTTTTTGCATTGCTCAGCCATGAAGATGAGTTTGTGAGGCTTGTAGTTGATAGAGTCCGCTCGATTCCATTATTTTATACAGTAATAAATGACAAAATATTGTTCTCCTCTGATTATGCTTGGCTGCATTCGGAGTTACAGCAAAATGAAGAGTGTGAGCAGGGCAAGGCTGAGTTCGCATTAACTGGCTATGTGTGTGCAGATAGAACGCTATCTAAGCAAATAAAGCAAGTTGAGGCGGGCCAAGAAGTCATCATTTGTAAGCGCACTGGGACAGTCAGCAAATCAAACTATTTCCTATTCCAACATCATGAGCCTGAGGTTCAGGCTGAGTCTCTATATGTTGAACAGTTAGACATGGCTGTGGGGGCTGTATTCAAGCGGCTTATAGAATTTGCCGCTGGACGCCAAATTGTGCTGCCGCTTTCTGGTGGGTTTGACTCTCGACTCATCGCTTCAACGATAAAACAACTTGGCTATCAAAATGTCGTCTGTTTTTCCTATGGCTTAACAGGAAATAAAGAAGCAACGCTGAGCAAGCAAATTGCTACTGGGCTGGGCTTTCAATGGTACTTTGTTGAGTATAACGAAGATAAATGGCGCAATGCTTGGTTTAGTGACGAAGCCGATGAGTTTCGAGAGATGGCCTCTAATGGTGTGTCTTTACCACATATACAGGATTGGTTGGCGGTCAGAGAATTAAAAGACAAACAGTTAATTTCAAGCGATGCCGTTTTTGTGCCGGGCCACAGTGGCGATTTTGTCGCAGGCTCTCATATCCCAGACATTGTTTTTGAACAACAGCAGTTCTCAAAATCTGACCTAACCTCACAATTGCTCACGGATCACTATAAGAATGTGCCAAGGCGACTTATTGAAACGCAGACATTTAATCGAATAAAGGTAAGCCTGCAGCAGCAATTATCAGGTGGCGATGTTCTTAATGCAGAAGCGTTCGCTAATCAATATGAGCTTTGGGATTGGCGAGAAAGACAGGCAAAATACATTATCAATTCGGTTCGTGTGTACGAGTTTTTTGGCATGCAGTGGTGGTTGCCCTTATGGGATAAGGAGTTTGTTGAGTTTTGGTGTGAAATGCCACTGCAATACAGGAAAAAACGCCTTTGGTATAACGCCTATGTTGCTGACAGATTCAAATCTGTAGTTGGCGCCCAAAGTGAAATAGCGGATAAAAATGCGGCGGATTTCAGCTTTGCTCGTAAGTTAGCGCATAGGCTTTATCGAGTGATGCCTACACCGCTCAAACAGTTTATCTATGGTAAAAAACTCAGAAAAGACTTTGATAATCACTTTTTGGCATTTGGGGCGTTACTTTCTGATGAGCAAAAAGATGCATATGCCAAGTTTGGTTACACTATGATTGGAGTTTATTCCTTACTGTTCTTACAATCGCGCTGGGGAAATAAAGAGAGCTAGCAGAAAGTATTGTTGATTGCATTCTTTAACAGTTTTATTTCTGATACATGTTATATTCGCTCAACTTTATAAGCAGATTGTGACTTTTGTAGGCAATTAACAGCCTACCGGTTGTATCATTGCTTGGTAATAAGGTAAAATCCGTCGGTTCACGGGCTGTGTAAAACGCGGTTTTGTAGGAAAAGTAGAAGGCCTTATGAAATAGGTCTCCTACGAGGAATATTCTCAACTAATTTGGCTACATATTTATGAAAGTTGTAACAGTAATTGGGGCAAGGCCGCAATTTGTCAAAGCCGCTACATTTAGTCGCGCAGTCAGAGAGCACAATCAAACCAGCCAAAAAGCAGTGCAAGAAGTGATAGTTCATACGGGGCAACATTACGACGCCAATATGAGCGATATCTTTTTTGAAGAGATGCAAATTCCCAAGCCAGATTACAGTCTCGGAATTGGTGGTGGCACCCATGGACAAATGACCGGCCGTCAGTTGGAAGAGATTGAGAAGGTACTATTAGAAGAAAAGCCTGACTGGGTTTTGGTTTATGGTGATACCAATTCGACACTAGCTGGTGCATTAGCTGCAGCAAAGCTTCATATTCCGGTTGCTCACGTTGAAGCTGGGCTACGTAGTTTTAATATGAGGATGCCTGAAGAGATTAATCGCATCCTAACTGACCAAATCAGCAAAATTCTATTCTGTCCTACAGATACCGCTGTGCAAAACTTAGTACGAGAAGGTTTTAAAGATAAAAGCTGTCAGGTACGCAATGTCGGTGATGTGATGCTTGATGCTGCTAGTTTCTATACACAAAGCGCAAAGCGACCAGCTATCCCAGAATATGACAGTTTCTATCTGTGTACAATCCACCGAGCAGAAAACACCGATGATGAAAATCGTCTCAAAAGCATCATTACAGCACTAAATGAGTTATCGGAAACTCAACCTGTTATTTGCCCCATTCACCCTAGAACACAAAAATTAGCTGAATGCTTGGGTCTTGAGATTAAGTTTGACGTAATACCACCGGTGAGTTATTTCGAAATGGTATGGCTATTAGAGCATTGCGAGATAGTACTAACGGATAGTGGTGGCCTGCAAAAAGAAGCGTATTTTTTCTCAAAGCCATGTATTACAATGCGAGATCAAACTGAGTGGGTTGAACTTGTCAATACAGGCGTGAATCAACTAGTTGGCGCTGATAAACAGGCAATTTTAAATGCGGTTGACGCTGCCAAAGCAACGAACTTTGCTCAAGCTGAGAGCTTATATGGTAACGGTGAAGCCGCGAAGGCGATATTGGCAGCTCTTCTGGAGTTTGAAAGCGCCTAATGAAATATCAGTTTGAATATATCGCTTTTGTAGATGCCGAGAAGACGCCCGGTGTAGCGAAGAAAATAGAAAGTACAGTTGCTTCTGCGCAAAAGTTGGGCTTGAATGCCAAGTCTACGTTGCTTGCGCCAACGATGTCGGGAGCGTGGGGGTTTATCAAGGCCCTGTTGAGCACCAACACAGAAGTATTGTTTGTTCGTTTTTCTAGTTTATTGTTTCCATTTTTGTTTTTTCCTTTTTTGCTCGCGCGACTAAGAGGAACAAAAATAGTAGTGGATGTGCCAACGCCACGAAAGTCCGTGCTGGTAGAGCTTAAAACATCAGAGCCTAGAGCGCTTGTAAGAATGTTTAAACAGAGTATCTCATTACTTTCTGGCAGTTGGGTGCTAATGCCTGCAAATCTAATAGTGCAATATGCGCAAGAGTCTGCATGGTATTTATTCGGCGTTAAGCATAAAACACTTAAAATTGGTAACGGGATTAATATACCTGAAGATTTGCCTGTCGCACAGTCATCCTGGAAAGCCGATGATACCTTGAATTTAATTGCGGTAGCGCAACTCGCAGATTGGCATGGATATGATAGATTGTTGAAAGCAATCGCAGAATTAGCAAATAACCCCGGTGTGCCGAAAGTCAGTTTGACTATTGTAGGCGAAGGGGAAGCGTTTGAACCTTTGAAGAAACTGGCAAAATCATTAAAAATTGACTCGCAAGTTGAGTTTACGGGATTTTTATCGGGCGCTAGGTTAGATACACAGTTTAGCAATGCACATATAGGCATTGCGAGCCTTGGCTTGTATCGCATTGGGCTTGATGAAGCTTCAGTGTTGAAAGCCAGAGAGTATGTAGCAAGAGGGTTAAGTGTCATTGGTGCTGCCAATGATCCAGACTTCCCCGCGGATTCCGATATTCGCTTGATGGTGAGTAATAGTGATAGCACGAATGACATCACGACGTTGATTTGTGAGTTACCGACTAAAACACTAATGTCACCTAGTGAGTTAAGAAAGTATGCGGAAGAAAACCTGAGCATGGAGAGTAAGCTCAAGCGTATTTTAGATAAGTTAAATTAACAGATAGTGTAGGCGTAATTTGATTCATTCAAAAGTGTTAGATAACAAACTGTCCTCTAAAACAGTATTTGATAAATTATTAGATGAGAGTACGAAAGGGCTGCCGCGTAGTATCGCTGTGACTTTTGTAAATCCATTTTCATACTCTCTATTGAGTAAAAATGCTCGCCTATTATCGGGACTGGACGTTATTTTTTCAGATGGTTCGTTGCATACAAAATTACATAACACTTTTAACCAAAATAAAATTCAGCGATTAAGCTTCGATTTTTCTTCGATAGCAGTCGATGTTTTACGCTTTGCCAATCAAACAGGAAAACGCATCGCCTTTATTGGCGCAAAACCGACCTTAGTTGATGTCGCCGTCAAAAATTACGTCAGCATGTTTCCAGACCTCAATGTCGTTTATAAGCATCATGGTTATGTAAATGATGCGGCACTTAAGTCACAAGTCATCGCTGATCTTAATCAGCAGCAGCCAGAAATTATTGTTTGTGGCATGGGGACTCCAAAGCAAGATGAATTTATTGTTGAATTAAAAAATGCTTTAGATACTCCTGCGTTACTGTTCACTTGTGGCGGATTTATTGAGCAGTCAGCAATTAAAGCTGACTATTATCACCCTTTAGTAAAAAAACTTGGATTACGTTGGTTGCAAAGAGCGGTATTGCACAAGCATGTTCGTCAAAGGCTTGTAAAAGAATACCCAAAGTTTGTTGTTAGCTATCTGCGCGCACAAATGAAAAATAAACGCACTCAGTCAATCGAAGAAGCCAACCCTCGCGAGAAATAGGAAAAGTATGTTTTCTCCTTCACCAACAAAAAAAATAGGCATTATTGGCCTTGGTTATGTAGGTCTGCCGTTAGCAGCTGAATTTGGTAAATATTTTGACGTTGTTGGGTTTGACATCAATAAACGTCGAATTGAGCAATTACGTGACGGGTTTGATGCAACGTTAGAAGTGAATAAGACACAACTAACTGAAGCGGCTAAGCTTTCTTACTCCTGTGACGAAAATGACTTAACCTCATGTAACATTTTTATCGTTACTGTGCCTACGCCGATTGATGATACACATGCACCGGATCTTAATCCTCTTCGTAAAGCGTCGGAATTGGTGGCTCGTCATATCAGCAGTAACGACATCGTCATTTTCGAAAGCACAGTATATCCAGGCGCAACAGAAGAAGTCTGTATTCCTATCATTGAGAAGAACTCAGGCCTTAAGTTTAATCAAGATTTCTTTGCTGGATATTCACCAGAGCGGATCAACCCAGGTGACAAAGTTAATACTTTAACAAAGATTACTAAGATCACTTCAGGTTCGACACCTGAGGTTGCCGACTTTATCGACGAGATGTACCGCTCAATTATTACCGTTGGTACGCATAAAGCATCTTCAATTAAGGTTGCAGAAGCCGCGAAAGTGATAGAGAACACCCAGCGTGACTTAAACATTGCTGTGATTAACGAGTTTGCAAAAATATTCAATCGCTTGAATATTGATACGGAAGAAGTACTAAATGCAGCAGGCACAAAATGGAACTTTTTGAAATTTAAGCCTGGACTGGTCGGCGGTCACTGTATCAGTGTTGACCCTTATTATCTGACTTTTAAAGCAGAAGAAGTTGGTTATCGTCCAGAGGTCATACTTGCCGGACGTCGCATTAATGATGGTATGGGCGAATATGTCGCGACACAGCTAGTTAAGAAGCTTTCAAGCCGTAAAATTCATATAGATGAAGCTAAAGTACTCGTACTTGGGTTTACCTTTAAGGGCGACTGCCCTGACGTGAGAAACACTAAAATCATTGACGTAGTGCGTGAACTTCAAGATTTCAATATGTCAGTTGATGTCTACGATGGCTGGGCGAGTGCAGAAGAAGTAGACAAAGAATACGGTATACAACTTGTCAATCAGATACAGCACGGTCAATACGATGGTATTATCCTCGCGGTCGATCACTCTGAGTTTAAAGGGTGGGGCGTGGAAAAGATCAGAGCATTCGGTAAAGAAGATCATGTTTTATACGATGTTAAACATGTATTAAACCCACAAGATGCAGACATAAGGCTATAACAGAGCAATGGAAAAGATGAAGAATTTCGCATTAATTGGTGCGGCGGGTTATATCGCACCTCGTCATATGAAAGCCATTAAAGAAACTGGTAATCTGCTGTCGGTTGCCTATGACATCAATGATTCTGTGGGTATCATCGATAGTATTTCACCTCAAAGTGAGTTTTTCACAGAGTTTGAGTGCTTCTATGACCATGCACATCGATTGAAGCGCGATGAAGCGACTAAGCTTGACTATGTTTCTGTTTGCTCACCTAACTATCTACACCACTCGCACATTACCGCCGGTCTGCGTTTGGGCTGTGATGTGATATGCGAAAAGCCTTTAGTACCGACGCTCGCTGAACTTGATGACCTAATTCAGGTTGAGCAAGAAACCGGCAAGAGAGTATTCAACATATTACAGCTAAGACATCACCAAGCTATCTTAGATCTGAAAGATAAAGTCGCAAGTTCGTCAAATACCGACAAGCATGAAGTGGAGTTAACATACATTACCTCTCGTGGTAAGTGGTACATGCAAAGCTGGAAAGGCGACCCTAGAAAATCTTTTGGCGTGGCGACGAATATTGGTGTTCACTTTTTTGACATGCTGCACTTTATTTTTGGTGACTTACAGCGCAACGAACTGCATTTCATGAACAATGACAAGGCGGCTGGTTATTTAGAGTATGAAAATGCCAGAGTAAAATGGTTTTTGTCTATTGATGCTGAAGATTTACCAGAGGTCGTTAAAGGTAAGCAACCGACTTATCGCTCAATCACTTGTGATGGCGAAGAGTTAGAGTTTTCGGGCGGCTTTACCGATCTTCATACTGTTTCTTATCAAGAAATTTTAGCTGGCAGAGGCTATGGCTTAGAAGACGCACGTCACTGTATCGAAACCGTAAATGCAATCCGCCAAGGTAAAGTACATATTGAATCACAAGCGGATGTTCATCCGTTTTTACAAGGCAAGCTCTAATGGCTTACCAAAAGCATGAAAGCGCGATTGTGGATGACGGCGCTCAGATAGGTGAAGGCTCTCGAGTTTGGCATTTTGCACATGTTTGTGGCGGCGCCAAAATTGGTGCCGGCTGTTCGCTCGGGCAAAATGTTTTTGTCGGTAATAAAGTAGAGATTGGTAATAACGTTAAAATCCAGAACAATGTGTCAGTGTATGACAACGTTTATCTAGAAGACGATGTATTTTGTGGTCCGAGCATGGTATTCACTAACGTCTATAATCCGAGATCGTTTATAGAGCGCAAAACTGAATACCGAGATACTCGCGTCCAGCAAGGCGCAACGCTTGGGGCAAATTGCACAATCGTGTGTGGCGTTACAATCGGCTCGTATGCGTTGGTTGGTGCCGGCGCTGTAGTTAATAAAGACGTTCCTCCTTTTGCGCTTATGGTCGGAGTACCAGCGAAGCAAATCGGTTGGATCAGTAAATATGGTGAGCAACTAGACTTGCCCCTTGAAGGTGAAGGTCGTTGTGTTTGTCCGCATACTGGCGAGCAGTATGTACTAAACGGAAACCAACTTAGTCATCAATTTTAACGGAATGATGTAATGCAATTTATCGACTTAGCTGCACAGTATCAGCATTTAAAAACAAAAATAGATACACGGATCGCAGCGGTATTAGAACATGGTCAGTATATTATGGGGCCAGAAGTACAAGAGCTTGAAGCCGCATTGTCTGATTATGTAGGTGTAAAGCATACAATCACTTGTGCTAACGGTACTGACGCGCTGTCTTTAGCTCTGATGGCATTAGATGTAAAGGCTGGAGACGCCGTCTTTTGTCCAACTTTTACATTTTTCGCTTCTGCTGAGACTATCGCTTTTGCGGGAGCGACTCCTGTATTTGTCGATTCTGACGCAAAAACATTCAATATTTGTCCAATCGATCTTGAAAACCGAATTAAGCAGGTAATAGACGCTGGTGAATTGACACCTAAAGTGATTATGGCTGTGGATTTATTCGGCTTACCTGCTGATTATCCAGCGATTAAGGAAATTGCGGATAAATATCAACTAAAGATTATTGAAGACGCAGCGCAAGGGTTTGGTGGTGAGATTGATGGCAAACGAGCAGGCTCTTTTGCCGACATAGCTACAACCAGCTTTTTCCCAGCTAAGCCATTAGGGTGCTATGGTGATGGTGGGGCGCTATTTACCGATAACGATGAATATGCTGCATTATTACAATCTCTACGAGTGCATGGTAAAGGCAAAGACAAGTACGATAATGTTCGCATCGGCATGAATAGCCGATTAGATACAATTCAAGCAGCTATTTTATTGGAGAAGCTTGCTGCTTTTCCGACCGAGTTGGAGAATCGTAACCGCGCTGCCAAGAACTATAGCAATGATCTTCAGCCGCAGTTTGTTGCGCCTTTTGTGCCTGAGGGATATCTAAGTTCATGGGCGCAATACACTATCCAAGTAGATAATCGTGAACAGGTAATGCAATCATATAAAGAACAAGGCATTCCGACCATGATTTACTATGGCACCTGTATGCATCAGCAAAGTGCTTTTGAGCATTTAGGTCATAAGGAAGGTGATTTTCCGATTGCTGAAAAACTGGCTAAGTCAGTACTGAGTCTGCCTATGCATGGATATTTATGCGCCGACAGTGTCGAATAATTTTGCTTGTGAGTGCTTAAAAGAATGAATATTTCTGTAGTTATTCCGCTTTTTAATAAAGCTGAATATATTGAACGAGCTGTTCATTCTGTACTATCTCAAAAACATCCAGCGAGTGAGATCATCGTCGTAGACGATGGCTCCACTGATGCTGGAGCGAGTGTAGTTGAAAAAATAAACAGCAGTAAGGTGAGATTATTACAGCAGGCTAACAAAGGCGTTTCTGCTGCAAGAAATGTTGGTGTTCGTGCTGCTAACGCTGAGTTTGTCGCATTCTTGGATGCTGATGATGTTTGGCATGATGACTTTTTGTCTAATATTCAATCTCTTTATCAAACCTTTCCCGATGCACGTATTTTTTGTACTGGCTATGAGTTCAATACAGTGGAAGGGAAGCGAGCTGCCAAAAATCAACATTTGCTAGAAAATAGAGGGTTGCTGCAAGATTATTTTTTAGCGTGTTGTAATGCTGATTTACCAATAACTTCGTCATCTGTTTGCATTGCAAAAGATAGCTTGCTAAAAGTCGGTGGGTTTAAAGAAGGATTAAGCCTAGGTGAAGATCAGGCCGTATGGGGTAGCGTTGCTTGTCAGTGGCCAATTGCTTATGACAAGTCTGTGTCTGTGATGTATGATTTAACAGCTTCTAGTGTTGGGCAGTCGCCGTCGGATTTTGAGCAGCCATCTCCACATATTTTTGAATTTCAGCGTTTGCTGGATGATGGTATTGTGCCTAATGAGCTTATTGGAAGTGTAAAATACCTACAACACCTTACCGTGATGAGCAGTGTAAAAAGTAATTTACTCATTGGTAATCGCATGAAAGCATTAAAGCTTTTGCTAACCCACCCTTTATTACAATGGGATAGGTATCGCGTAGCGGCTTTTTTCTTACTAATAATGCCAAAGAGCTGGATCGCTCGTAGCTATATGGCTTTAAAGCATCGGAGATAAGCATGGTTAGAAAGCAGTTTCTGTTTTTCTTTCTAACATTAGCAATCATGAGTATTGGTATTATTGGTCAATACCATGTGCTGCCAACTAATGCTATTTTCGAATTGCTGGTTTTATGTACTTTTTTGTTTGTTGCTAAGCGCATGTGCCCAAGCGCATGGCTAGTGTTCAGTTGTAGCCTGCTTTATTTAATTATTACGTTAGCCTTAGCTAAGGCTCGCGGTATCCATCCTGTAGATTACTTTATTGCCTATAAAACTTTTTTTTATCTCGCTTTATTGTCATTTTTTTCCTCTAAAGTGTTATTCGAAGAAAAGCTACTGCGACGTTTTTGGCATATTCTTCTGCTACTATTTTTCATCAAGTATGTCATCTGGATTGGCCTTGGGCAAGAAGGTCGGCCAGGTATTTTTACCGAAAATAACTATGAAATTATGTTTGTATTGCTATTAGGGTGTGCAATATGGGGCTTTAATCGCTCTTTGTCATTATTCGACTGGATGGCATTAGGTATGGTTACTTTTCTTTCAGGTTCTCGTTCTGGTGTGATCTGCTTTCTTGCAATGTTCACCATTTTCTATATTAAGGATTTTGGTTGGAAGACCATCATTAAGTTGCTTGTTGTTGCTATAATTGCAGCCGGTGTCGCAGCAACCTTTATTAGTCGTTTGTCGGGCGGTGATATTGAAGCAATCGATAGGGTGGTTTTTTTCCAAGGCTTTTTGAAAGCGATCTCAAGTTGGGGGTGGCAAGAATATTTGATTGGTTCGCAAACACTTACAGCAATGCCCGAAAGTGTGTGCACAAGGCTGCAGTATTACCAATCACTATTTAGTGCAGGTAAGCCAGGAGTGTGTTACTCAGTTATATTACATACTTATCTCACTAGAGCGGTATTTGACCATGGCTTTTTAGGATTGTTATTTATCTTTTTGGCAGTGAATCAGCTACTCAAATTGAGCGATGTTTCGCCGCGAGCAAGACTTGCCTGCATCAGTATTTTATTTTTAAATGGAGCATCAGTCAGCTCGATGAATAGTGTATATGCTATTGTTGGACTGATTATTGTTATGACCGCGTTGTATCCGGAGCGGTTGAAATATTATGGTTCTTCAAGTGCAAAGTCAGCTAGAGAGCTAAATGCGTCCACTTAACTGTCATCTTCTTTACTTATAGTAAGCTGAGAGTTGAAAAGAGGCTAAAACTATGAAGATAACAGTTGTTGGTGCAGGTTATGTTGGGCTTTCCAACGCAATTCTTCTCGCGCAGCATAATCAAGTTACATTGCTAGATATAAACGAGTCCAAGGTGCGCTTGGTGAATGATAAGATTTCGCCTTTCTATGACCCTGAGATTTCAGAGTATCTGCTTTCGAAAGAGCTCGAATTAGTAGCCACAACATGTGCAAAGAGTGCTTTTGGTAACGCTGAGCTTGTTATAATCGCTACACCAACTGATTATGATCCAAAGACGAACTTTTTTAATACAAGTAGTGTAGAAAATGTAATCGGTGAATTGCTGTCTATCAATTCTCAGGCGAAGATCGTAATAAAGTCTACAGTTCCTGTGGGTTTCACTCGTAAAGCTAGGGAGCAGTTTAGCTATGAGAGTATTATATTTTCTCCTGAATTCTTAAGAGAAGGTAAAGCGCTCCACGATAATTTATATCCATCACGGATCATAATTGGTGCTAAATCAGAATATGCACAAGTTATAGCTAACCTTTTTCAACAGGGGGCATTAAAAGCAGATATAGATGTGCTTTTTAGTGGGTCAACAGAAGCCGAAGCGATCAAATTATTCTCGAACACTTATTTGGCGATGCGCGTAGCCTACTTTAATGAGTTAGATAGCTACGCAGAGTCTCATGGTTTAAACACAAAGCAAATTATCGAAGGGGTGTGCTTAGACCCAAGAATTGGTGATCATTATAATAACCCGTCTTTCGGATATGGCGGATATTGCCTACCTAAGGACACCAAGCAGCTACTAGCGAACTACAAAGACGTACCAAACAACATCATTCAAGCGATTGTTGATGCAAACACAACAAGAAAGGATTTTATCGCTGAGTCCATTCTAAAGCGTAATCCCAAAACTGTAGGGATTTATCGCCTGATCATGAAGGCAGGATCCGACAATTTTAGAGCCTCATCTATTCAAGGGGTGATGAAGCGCATAAAAGCGAAAGGTGTTGAAGTCGTTGTTTATGAGCCAGTACTGAAAGAGGCAACTTTCTTTAATTCGAGAGTAGAAAATAACCTAGATGTATTCAAACGTAGCTGTGATGTAATCATCTCTAATCGTATGGTCGAAGAGTTACAAGACGTTACCGAAAAAGTCTACACAAGAGACCTTTTTGGCAGTGACTAGGCTAGACCTAATTGAGAATATACGTATAATAGTAGGCCTAATTCGTTAGGCTTATTTTTTTAGGGAACGCAACGCATGGAATGCTGGTATTTGCTCTACTGTAAACCAAAACAAGAACACAGAGCACAGTCAAATCTTCAAAATCAAGGGATAGAGTCTTGCTTCCCAACTTTCGTAAAAAGAAAAACCTCTAGCTCAAAGGCGGTGGAGCAACCGCTGTTTCCACGATATTTATTTGTTAAGCTAGATCCACATTCTTCACACTTTTCTGCGGTAAAAAACACTCGCGGTGTTTCTGACTTTATTCGTTATGGTACCGATCTGCAAATGGTGCCAGATGAACTCGTCGCTCAACTAATGAATAAAAATGAAA
The DNA here is from genome assembly GCF_041414765.1 of Pseudoalteromonas sp. DY56-GL79. Lineage (NCBI taxonomy): Bacteria > Pseudomonadati > Pseudomonadota > Gammaproteobacteria > Alteromonadales > Pseudoalteromonadaceae > Pseudoalteromonas > Pseudoalteromonas sp. DY56-GL79. The sequence continues at coordinate 88,918 of NZ_JANHZS010000018.1, forward strand.
TCGCGGACGAGCTCGACCTTCAAGAAGGCGATTTGGTTCAGTTAACAGACGGCTGTTACAAAGACATTCACGCCATATATCAACAACCTGATGGAGAACTACGTAGCATTTTATTAATTAAACTGCTTAACCATTACGCACAAATCGTTGTTGATAACTGTACAATAAAAAAGGTACAATAAAAACTTCACCCTTTATTCTTATTTAATTGTTATAAAAAAGGTGTACTCTGGTTTGACTGTAAACTTCTTCACGTTGTTAGAGCGATTACATTCACATAGCGGAACGTTAGCAATTTTGTAGCCGTAATTTAAAAGCTCAAACCATTTCGTAGCAGCGACTTTATGTCGCGAATACATAAAGACCTTAGGTCAACGTGGTAGGAGCGAGTTCACCTCGCGATCTCTTACGAAAACTAAAACCAGCATTTAGGAGCTGCAACCTAAGGGCGGAAGCGTGCTTAAATGCCGTAGCAGCGACTTTACGCCGCGAAAACATAATCACCTGGGTCAATGTGGTAGGAGCGAGTTCACCTCGCGATCTTTTACCAAAACTAAAACCAGCATTTAGGAGCTACAACCTAAGGGTGGAAGCGTGTCTGAATGCCGTAGCAGCGACTTTATGTCGCGACAAAATTGTTCAGACGCGGCTTTACGCCGGGAGAACATAAACGCCCTAGGTCAATGTGGTAGGAGCGAGTTTACCTCGCGATCTCTTACGAAAACTAAAACCAGCATTTAGGAGCTGCAACCTAAGGGCGGAAGCGTGCCTGAATGCCGTAGCAGCGACTTTATGTCGCGACAGAATGGTTCTAGTGCAGCTTTACGCCGCGAAGATATAAACACCTTAGGCCAATGTGGTAGGAGCGAGTTCACCTCGCGATCTTTTACCTAAACCGAAACCAGCATTTAGGAGCTACAACCTAAGGGCGGAAGCGTGCCTGAATGCCGTAGCAGCGACTTTATGTCGCGACAGAATGGTTTTAGTGCGGCTTTACGCCGCGAAGATATAAACACCTTGGGCCAATGTGGTAGGAGCGAGTTCACCTCGCGATCTTTTACTATAACTAAAACCAGCATTTAGGAGCTCAACCTAAGGCCGGAAGCGTGCTTAAATGCCGTAGCAGCGACTTTATGTCGCGACAGAATGGTTCAGCAGCGGTTTTACCCCGCAAAGGCATAAACACCTTAGGTCAATGTGGTAGGAGCGAGTTCATCTCGCGATCTTTCACTAAAACTAAAACCAGCATTTAGGAGCTGCAACCTAAGGGCGGAAGCGTGCCTGAATGCCGTAGCAGCGGCTTTACGCCGCGAAGACATAAACATCTTTGGTCAACGTGGTAGGAGCGAGTTCACCTCGCGATCTTCTACTTAAACCGAAACCCAGCATTTAGGAGCTGCAACCTAAGGGCGGAAGCGTGCCTGAATGCCGTAGTAGCGACTTTATGTCGCGACAGAATGGTTCAGCAGCGGTTTTACCCCGCAAAGACATAAACACCTTAGGCCAATATGGTAGGAGCGAGTTCACCTCGCGATCTTTTACTTAAACCGAAACCAGCATTTAGGAGCTACAACCTAAGGGCGGAAGCGTGCCTAAATGCCGTAGCAGCGACTTTATGTCGCGACTGAATGGTTCAGACTTAGCCGTAGCAGCGACTTTACGCCGCGACAAAAGGTTCAAACTCAGCCGTAGCAGCGACTTTATGTCGCGACAAAATGGTTCAAACTCAGACATAGCAGCTTTATGCCACCACCAAGGACCAAAGATTAAATTGCAAATTAAGAAACAACAAAAATAACAATCTAAAAAAATGAACTCAAACTTGATATAGGCTTTTAACCACATCTCTAGGTAAAAACATAGAATATAGAGTGAGATCTTGCGCAAAACCTAGTACTCACTTGCGATTAACAATCGTGCATGCTTTAATTAGCCCACGAAATTTTTATTGCACCTCTACTATTTAATAAAGGGCAATAAAAGTAATTAAAAGAAAAGATTACAACACTTTTGGGAAGAAACAATGGCGCTACGCTGTAAAACTATCATTGCTTCAGCCGTTCTGATGACAATGAGCGGCTGTACACTTGTTCCTGGTGGCCATTTTGAAGGAATCGGCTCTGGTGAACAAACCGCAAATCTAGAACGCGACTTAGAAAAAGTAAATATTCACATCATCGACTCTCAGTTAGTTCAAGAGCACAAAATCAAACAAGCCAAAAAAATTGACCGTTCGTCACTTGCTGGTATCGATGTCTCAAACTACGAATATCGTTTAGGCGTTGGGGATGTCATTACAATTGGCGTTTGGGATCACCCTGAACTTACAATCCCGGCTGCGGTACAAAGAACAGCCGAGTTTGATGGTTTCCGTGTTCAAGCCGACGGCACTATTAATTTTGCCTACGCCCCAAAAGTTCCGGCAGCAGGTAGAACAGTAAATGAGTTACGTGAAGATCTTACTAAACGCTTAAGCCGTGTTATCGAAGAACCCCAAATCGATGTCAAAGTGGTTGGTTTTAGAAGTCAAAAAACATATGTAACTGGCGAGGTAACAAAACCGGGTGTATACCCAATCACAGAAACGCCGGTCACGCTAATTGATGCAATAAACCAAGCCGGCGGTTTAACAGAAAGTGCTGATTGGGAAACCGTAACTTTTACTCGCGGTGAGAAAACAGAGGTTATTCAACTCGATGATTTCTACGCCGAGGGCGATATTTCACAAAACCGTTTGTTGCAACATGGCGATATTATTCATATCAGCCGCAATGACAAGCGTAATGTTTATGTGTTAGGAGACGTAATTAAAGCAGGTAAAGTAGACGTAAACCGTTATGGCTTGAGTTTAGCCGAAGCACTTACTGATGTAGGTGGCTTTAATGAGCGCACAGCTGATGCTAATGGTGTTTTTGTACTGCGTAAACGCAACCTACAAAAAGACGGCGTACTTGCAGATGTATATCAACTACACGCAAAAAATGTTGCCTCATTGGTACTTGCAGAGCAGTTTGAACTGCAACCTCAAGATATTGTGTACGTTACCAGCGCGCCACTTGCTCGTTGGAACAAAGTTATCAGCTTACTATTGCCTTCGCTATCAACCGTGGATGCAATTCAAGATATTGAAAACCAATAGTGTGATTGCTCATGTTTGATAGTGTATTAATGGTTTGCGCTGGCAATATTTGCCGCAGCCCAACTGCAGAATATGTATTAAAAAGCAAATTGGCGGGTAAGAATATTCAAGTGTCGTCAGCGGGCTTAACCGCGTTAGAAGGTAAATCTGCTGATGCAATGGCACAAGAACTTACTAAGGCGCAAGGTATCGACATGAGTGAGCATCAAGGGCGTCAGCTCAGTGGTGCGCTTGTTGCGCAAAACAGTCTAATCTTAGTAATGGAACATAGGCACCTTGATGACTTATGTAGCCGTTACCCCCAAGCTCGCGGTAAAACCTTTTTACTCGGTAAATGGATTGGCGATAAAGAAATCCCCGATCCATACCGCCAGTCTAAAGAAGCGTTTGAACACGTATATGAGCTTATCGATAGCGCCTGCGGCGCTTGGCAACAGTATTTATAAGGAATTGCGAGTATATGAATGCTCAGCCAAATCTAATCTCTCCGCAAAAATCTAAACAAGAAGATACGCAAGAGATCGACTTAATGGCACTCTTTGGTGCTTTATTAGACGCCAAATGGTTTATTGCCGGTATTACGTCATTATTTATGCTGCTAGGTGTAGCTTACGCGATATTTAGCACGCCAATCTACCAAGCAACCGCAATGGTACAGGTAGAAGAAAAAGGCGGTTCAGTCCCAGGTTTTGACGACATGTCTGGTATGTTTGAAAGTACCTCTGCCGCGGTAACAGAAATCGAGCTACTTAAATCAAGAAGTATTATAGGTGAAGCGGTAGATACACTTAACCTAGATATAGTAGTAGAACCAAGATTGTTCCCTCTATTTGGGGGGCGAAGCTTTCGTAAGTTTGTACCACAAACTGAAGGTGAAGTTGCGGAACCAAGCTTTGGCGCAAGCTCTTATGCGTGGGGTGGTGAAAAGGTAGAGATCCATCGGTTTAGAGTGCCTAAAAGCGCAGAGGGCGCAGGGTTTACATTATTAGCGCAAGCGGATGATAGTTTTGTTCTACTAAATGCAGATGATGAAGAGGTGCTTTCTGGTAAAGTTGGGCAAGAGATTAAAGCAGGCCAGTTTGAATTAACCATTAAAACACTTATCGCACGACCTGGTACTGAATTCTCAATTGTAAAACGTAATAGACTTCAAACTATATTAGACTTACAAGGGGCAATTTCTGCATCTGAAAAAGGTAAAGATTCAGGTATTATCAATCTTGCATTGCAAGATAAAACCCCTTCCTATGCAGAAAAAGTCCTCGATAAAGTTGCCAGTATATACGTTCGACGTAATGTAGAGCGTAACAGCGCGGAGGCGCAGCAGTCTCTTGAATTTTTAGAGGTGCAGCTTCCAGAAGTTAAACGTAACCTAGAACGTGCAGAAAAAGCCTTTAATGACTACCAAATTCGCCAAGAGTCCATTGATATTAGTCTAGAAACACAGGGCGTTTTAGAGCAAATAGTTGCATTGGAAACTAAATTGCAAGAATTAGAATTAAAACGTTTAGAGCTTGGCCGTAAATTTAAACGTGAACACCCCTCTTACCGCGGTGTGGTAGAGCAAATAGACACCGTAAAGCGTCAACGCAACGAATTGGCTGGTGAAGTTCAAGGCTTACCAGAGACTCAGCGCGAACTATTACGCTTAAAACGTGATGTAGAGGTAAATAACGAAATCTATACGCTGCTTTTGGGTAAAACTCAAGAGCTAGATATTGTACGTGCGGGTACGGTAGGTAACGTTCGCATAGTAGATTATGCAGAGGTAAATACAACCCAGCCAGTCAAACCTCAAAAAGCACTAATCGTTGTGATGGCAACCATGCTCGGTGGTATGTTAGCCATTGCGATTGTACTGATTCAAAAAGCACTACATAAAGGCATTGAGGATCCTGCTGAAATTGAAGCGTTAGGCTTACCTGTTTATGCAAGCGTTCCATTCTCTGAATATCAAATGAAACTGACTGGTTTTGCCAGAGCGCGGAAAGGTAAAACTGCAAAAGCAAAATCTATCCTGGCGATTGATAACCCTGCTGACCTCTCTGTTGAGGCGTTACGCAGCTTAAGAACAAGTTTACACTTCGCTATGTTAGAAGCTAAAAACAACGTTATTGCTATTTCTGGTCCAAGCCCGGGTGTTGGTAAGTCATTTATTACAGTCAACTTAGCGACCGTCCTTGCACAAAGCGGTAAAAAAGTTCTTGTAATAGACGGAGATATGCGCAAAGGCTACTTACAAACACAGTTTGGTATGAAATGGGATGATGGCTTAAGCGATTATCTATCTGGTCGTTTAGCGTTAATTCAAACGATAAAAAATACGCAAGTAGAAGGATTAGATGTAATGACTCGCGGTCAAATCCCACCGAACCCTTCGGAGCTATTAATGCACCAAAACTTCACCAAGTTAGTGGATGAGGTCAGTAAAATATACGATTTGGTGATTATCGATACACCACCAATCTTAGCGGTAACAGACCCTGCTATTGTGAGTGCACATGCTGGCACAACGCTACTCGTTACCCGATTTGGACAAAACCATGCAAAAGAACTAGAAATTACACGTAACCGTTTTGAGCAAAATGGCATCGATGTAAAAGGTGTTGTGTTCAACGGTGTGGTTCGTAAATCCAGCAATGCATATGGGTATTATGGATATTACAACTACGAGTACAAGTCAGACAAAGCATAGCAGGTTATGTCGCTGCGACCAGTAGCAGCGACTTTATATCGCGACCCGTGGCAGTGCTTTACGTTACGACCTGTGGCAGTGACTTTACGTCGCGGCCCGTAGCAACGACTTTATGTTACGACTCGTAGCAGCGACTTTATGTTACGACTCGTAGCAGCGACTTTACGTTACGACCCGTAGCAGCGATTTTACATTACGACTCGTAGCAGCGATTTTACGTTACGACCGATAAGATGAGTCGTTATTGTGAGACATAGGGCAAGCCAGAGTTGATGCAACATAACAACTCAATATGTATAAAGCCGCATTATGTTGATATTGAAAGATACCCAATCAAGGTTACTCAATTGCGAATTTAATTCGTAGAATAATAGCTCTGCACGAAAGGTATAGGGCGTTATGAATAGGAAGGCTGAATAAGACAAGTAAAGCTTCCTAAAATCCAATCGGCATTTCTAAATAAACCAGCAGAAAAAATAAAGGGACACTCTGTGAAAGTACTTACAGTATTCGGAACAAGACCAGAAGCAATTAAAATGGCACCTTTAGTACACGCTCTAAAGCAAGATGTACGCTTTGATGCCAAAGTATGTGTTACTGCACAGCACAGAGAGATGTTAGATCAGGTACTAGAGTTATTCAAAATTACACCTGACTATGATTTAAACCTAATGAAAGCTGGGCAGACGCTACCAGAAGTGACAGGTCGAATTTTATTAGAGCTTACCCCAGTACTTAAAGAGTTTAAGCCAGACGTGGTCTTAGTGCATGGCGATACTGCAACCACATTTGCAGCAAGCTTAGCAGCTTATTATGAACAAATTTCGGTTGGTCATGTCGAAGCGGGGTTGCGTACAGGCAATATATACTCTCCATGGCCAGAAGAAGCGAACCGCAAGCTTACAGGGGCGCTAACCAGATTCCACTTTGCTCCCACTGAGACCTCTAAACAAAACTTGCTAGTTGAAAATTACCATGATGAAAATATATTTGTTACTGGTAACACAGTGATCGATGCTTTGCTAATGGTTAAGCATCAAATAGAAACAGACTCTGATCTAAGCAATACTCTAGCTGCACAATTCCCCATGTTGGATGAGAGCAAAAAGCTTATCTTAGTTACAGGTCACCGAAGAGAAAGCTTTGGTGGTGGATTTGAACGTATCTGCGAAGCGCTTGCTAAAACCGCAAGTACTTACCCCGAGTGTCAAATTCTTTATCCAGTCCACCTAAACCCGAATGTACAAGAGCCAGTAAAACGCATTTTGGGTGAAGTGAATAATGTTCACCTTATCGAGCCACAGCAGTACCTCCCTTTTGTTTACTTAATGAATAGAGCGTATATTATTTTGACTGACTCTGGTGGTATTCAAGAAGAAGCACCTAGCTTAGGTAAACCCGTACTTGTTATGCGAGATACTACAGAACGTCCTGAAGCTGTGGAAGCTGGAACGGTAAAGTTAGTGGGGACCGATGTTGAAGTAATCACCTCGTCGTTAAACGAACTATTGGTCAATGAAGCAAGTTACGCTCAAATGAGTCGAGCTCATAATCCGTATGGTGACGGCAATGCATGTCAAAGAATCTGCGATATTTTAGCAAATTAAGTGATATTAGAAGCCGTTTTAAATTATAAAGTCTCAAAGGGAAAGTATGCCATTTAACACAATTTCAGTTGTTGGTTTGGGCTATATTGGCTTGCCAACGGCAGCGATGTTTGCCTCTCGTAAGAAGAAAGTAATCGGTGTAGACGTGAATCAACATGCCATTAATACTATCAATAAGGGCGAAATTCACATAGTCGAACCTGACCTTGATATGCTCGTGCATGCGGCGGTAAAAGAAGGTTTTTTAAAGGCTACATTCACACCAGAACCAGCAGATGCATTTTTAATAGCAGTGCCAACTCCGTTCAAAAATAATGACTCGAAAATCCCAGAGCCCGACTTAACGTATATTCAAAAGGCGAGTGAAGCAATCGCACCTGTGCTTAAAAAAGGCGATTTGGTGGTCCTTGAGTCGACCTCTCCTGTCGGAGCTACAGAGCAAATGGCTGAGTGGCTTGCCACAGCTCGCCCAGACTTAACTTTCCCACAAAAAGCTGGAGAACATGCGGATATTAATATTGCACACTGCCCTGAGCGCGTATTGCCTGGACATGTAGTGCGTGAGTTAGTAGAAAACGACAGAGTTATTGGTGGTATGACACCAAAGTGCTCAAATCAAGCTATTGAGTTGTACAAAACCTTTGTTAAGGGGGAGTGTGTGATTACTAACACTAGAACAGCTGAAATGGCGAAACTAACAGAGAACTCTTGCAGAGATGTGCAAATAGCTTTTGCAAATGAACTATCAGTTATATGTGATAAGTTAGATATAAATGTGTGGGAGCTTATTGCTCTAGCAAACCGTCACCCTCGGATCAATATTTTGCAACCCGGCCCTGGCGTAGGTGGTCACTGCATTGCGGTAGACCCTTGGTTTATCGTGAGTAAAACTCCCAACGAAGCTAATCTGATCCATACTGCTCGCAAAGTTAATGATGCTAAACCTAGCTGGGTAATTGAAAAAGTAAAATTAGCTATTTCCGATTACCTACAAGATAATCCTGACAAAACAGCAAAGGACGTGACTGTTGCTTGTTACGGGTTAGCTTTTAAACCAGATATTGACGATTTACGCGAGAGTCCTGCATTAAACATTACCAAATGTATATCTGAGTTCCACCAAGGAGCAGTTCTCGCTGTAGAGCCAAATATTGCCAATCTAGCAGGTGTTTTAGATAATGTAGAATTAGCAGACTTGAAAATCGCGCAAGAAAATTCGAACATTCATGTGGTTTTAGTCGATCATAAAGAATTTAAAGCTTCTCAATTTCACTCAAAATACTTAATTGATACAAAAGGGATTTGGTAAATGAGCAATATCCTTCCTTTAATTGGTCGTAATGAAGAACTATTTATTCAGGATATAAGCAAAAATGAAGCTGAATTAGCTCGTATCGTGTCGCAATCAAGGTTTCTTGTGCTTGGGGGAGCAGGCTCTATTGGCCAAGCGGTAACCAAAGAAATTTTTAAGCGCAATCCATCTAAGCTGCATGTTGTAGACATCAGCGAAAATAACATGGTTGAGCTTGTTCGAGATATCCGCAGTTCATTTGGCTACATCAATGGTGATTTTCAGACGTTTGCACTTGATATTGGTTCAATCGAATATGATGCGTTTATCAAAGCTGATGGCCAATATGATTATGTATTGAACTTGTCAGCTCTTAAGCATGTTCGAAGCGAAAAGGATCCTTTTACATTGATGCGTATGATTGATGTAAATGTTTTCAATACAGATAAAACTATCCAGCAGTCTATTGATGCAGGCGTAAAAAAGTATTTTTGTGTTTCAACAGACAAAGCGGCTAACCCTGTCAATATGATGGGGGCATCGAAGCGGATCATGGAAATGTTTCTCATGCGTAGAAGTGAAGAAATAAGTATTTCAACTGCGCGCTTCGCAAATGTTGCTTTTTCAGATGGATCACTGTTGCATGGTTTTAATCAACGCTTGCAAAAAGCACAGCCGATTGTGGCGCCAAATGATATTAAGCGCTACTTTGTGACGCCACAGGAGTCTGGTGAGCTATGTTTGATGTCATGCATTTTCGGTGAAAACCGAGACATATTTTTCCCAAAATTGAGTGAAGCCTTGCACCTTATTTCATTTGCTGATATTGCCACTAAATACCTTGAACAAAGGGGCTTCACTGCACACCAATGTAGTACGGAAGAAGAAGCAAGGGCTCTTGCACACTCTCTTCCTAAAGAAGGTAAGTGGCCATGTATGTTTACCAGCAGTGATACGACCGGTGAGAAAGACTTCGAAGAGTTTTTTACTGATAACGAAGAACTTGATATGACGCGATTCGATAATCTTGGCGTGATCAAAAATGAACCTGAATATGACCAAGCTCTGCTGGCGCTGTTTGAATCCGAGATAGAGACAATGAAAGAGGCTAGAGCATGGTCAAAAGGTGCTTTGGTTGAGCTGTTTTTCAAGATGATTCCTGACTTTGGACATAAAGAAACAGGCAAGTACCTTGATAGTAAGATGTAGGAAATGTGATGAATTCTACACAGTTTATTAAGTTCGTACGTGATGTGTACTCGACTAATGAATTTATTCCTCTTCATGCGCCTAGTTTCAATGGCAATGAAAGCAAGTATGTTCAGGAGACCATCAGCAGTACATTTGTCTCGAGTGTTGGAAAGTTTGTTGATGAATTTGAGCAACGCATAGAAGCTTACACACAGAGTGAAAAAGCGATTGCTACGGTAAATGGCACTGCCGCTCTGCACACTGCATTGTATATGGCTGGTGTGACTAGGGGAGACTTGGTCGTCACTCAAGCGCTAACGTTTGTTGCAACGTGCAGTGCGCTCCATCACATGGGAGCAGAGCCTGTTTTCATCGATATTTCACCAGTTAGTTTAGGGCTGTGCCCTAAAGCTCTAGAAGAGTATTTGTCAGAAAATGCACGGCTAACTGACCAAGGTTGTATACATAATAAAACGGGCCAACGTATTAGCGCAGTAGTGCCGATGCATACCTTTGGACATCCTGTGCAGATAGATGAGCTTGTGACGGTATGTAATAAATGGCAGATCAAGTTGGTCGAAGATGCAGCAGAAAGCCTTGGTTCATTTTATAAAGGCCATCATACTGGCACTATTGGAGATTTTGGTGCGCTTAGTTTTAATGGCAATAAGATCATTACTACCGGAGGTGGAGGCGTTGTATTGTGTAAAGATGCCCAATCTGGGGCACGTACAAAACACATAACGACCACGGCAAAAGTACCACATCCTTATGAGTTTTATCATGACGAAGCGGGTTTTAACTATCGAATGCCGAACATCAATGCGGCACTCGGTTGTGCTCAAATGGAAGTCCTTGAAGTGTATATAAAGAAAAAGCGAGCGTTAGCAACACGTTATCAGGCGCTGTTTGCGGGCACTGAGTATCAATTTGTAACAGAGCCTGATTATGCCACTTCAAACTACTGGTTAAATGCCGTAATTTGTCCTGATAAGGAAGCGAGAGAGAGGTTTTTGCAAGAAACTAACAGCCAAGGCGTGATGACAAGGCCTGTATGGCAGTTAATGCATCGCTTACCTATGTATCGTGATTCACTGCGAGGTTGCTTAGAAGTGTCAGAACGACTTGAGGCGCGGTTAGTTAATTTACCAAGTAGTCCGATTTGATGGTGTTGCTATGATTGTGTGTCATAAAGGGTTGAGCGATATAACTGCATTTGGATATGAGCTATGAAAACAATGTATACTTTAGCCACTTTTACGGATGATGTGATACTTAAGCGTAAAAGTACAATGCTAAAATATATGGCGGTGAGTTGCCAAACAAACTGGCATATATAAGGGTAAGGAATGGGTTGCGAACAAAAAGCTCAATCACAAGAGTTAAAACCTATCATCCTTATTGGAGGTGGAGGGCATTGCCGCTCATGTATTGATGTGATTGAAGCACAGGGTGTTTATCATATTGTTGGCATTCTTGATGTCGCGGATAATGTTGGGACTAAGGTTTCTGGTTACAGTGTCGTCGGTACTGATGAAGATATAGATAAATATATTTCCCAGAACTGCTATTTCATGATTACGGTTGGGCAAATTGAAAGCTCTGCGGTGCGTGAGAAGATATACTCAAAGCTACAACGTCAAAAAGCGAAGCTCGCAACAGTGATTTCGCCCCTAGCATATGTTTCGCAACATGCTTCAATTGATGAGGGAAGTATTGTCATGCACGGTGCGATAGTCAATAGCCATGCGAAAATTAGGCGTAATTGCATCATTAATTCCCGAGCATTAATTGAGCATGATGCCGAAGTGCGAGAACATTGTCACATTTCAACGGGTGCATTGATAAATGGCACAGCGCTTGTTAATCGAGGAAGCTTCTGTGGCAGTGGGAGCATAGTTGTTCATGATAGTATTGTTCCTGTTAATTCTTTTATTAAAGCAGGCACTCGCTTTAGTAGGAAAAATAGCTCTAAGACAGCATTCCTTACCACATTTTTCCCTGTAGAAGAGCGCTTTGTCAAAGACTATATGGACTCATTGGTGAGCCAGACATATAAAGATTTCGATCTAGTGATAGTTAATGATGGTTATGGTGATATAGCAGGATTGATAGAAAAATACTCGGAACTAAATATAATCGAGTTACCCAGTGCGGGTGGAATTGCTAATAATAGAGCATCATTGATTAATTTTTCAATTTTAAATAAGTATAAATATGTGGTTTTTGGAGATGTGGATGACTACTTCTCTAATAATCGAATTGAGTTGTCAATAAAATCATTAGACGAGTTCGATATTTTAGTTAATGACTTTTCTACTTTTGATAGTGAAAGAATTGTTGAAGATTATTACTTGTCAAACAGATTGAATGATAATGATGTGATATGTGCTGAAGATGTACTGGAAAAAAATGTACTAGGCTTTTCTAATACTGCAGTTAATCTTAGTAAAATTAACAATGTTTACTTTGACTTCAATGAAGAATTAATCGCTGTGGATTGGTACTTTTTCTCATGTCTTCTTTTGATGGGACTAAGGGCTAAGTTTACAAGCAATACGCAGACATATTATAGACAGCATGATAATAATGCGGTTGGTATTAATAAAGATGATCATGAAGAGTTAAAGAGAATATTAACTGTAAAGAAACTACATTACCGAGAAATGAGAAAGCACAGCGATGAATATAACGCTCTATACGAGAATGCGCTTATGCTTGATGGTAAAAACTTAAATAACCTTGTTGGAACTATAGCCTACCCATTATGGTGGGAAAAACTAAAGGTACAGGAACTATATAAATGAAATTAACGCCAAAATTTGAAATTAATAACTTTAAAAAGCCTTATATCATTGCTGAGCTTGGGTCAAACCATAATGGTAATATGGAATTGGCCAAAAAGCTTATTATTGAAGCGAAAGAAGCTGGTGCTGACTGCGTTAAATTTCAGAGTTGGTCAAAAGACTCAATATTTTCACGCAAAAAATATGATGATAACTACTTTATAGCTGATGACTATAGAGAACGAAGTGACTACACCCTAGAAAAAATCGTAGAAGAGTATTCAATATCTGAGCAAGAGTTATTGGATATGAAAGTCTTTGCTGATGAACTGGGAATTGATTGTACTTCAACGCCATTTAATAAGGCAGAGGCGGATTTTTTGGTTGAGCAATTAGATAGCCCATTTATTAAAGTTGCGTCAATGGATCTTAATAATATCCCTTTTCTACAGTACCTTGCTAAAAAGCAAAAACCGATGGTGATTTCAACGGGTTTAAGCGAGCTGTATGAAATAGATCGAGCAGTCAAAGCGATTGAAGCTGAAGGGAATAGCAATATTGCTATCTTGCACTGTGTGGCAACATACCCTCCAGTTGATACCGATGTGAACCTGAACAATATCAAAACGCTTATGGCTGCATACCCAGATTATTGTATCGGTTTCTCAGATCACACTATTGGTACTGAAATTCCATTGGCTGCAGTGAGTATAGGTGCAAGCATCATTGAGAAGCACTTTACGCTTGATAAGAATATGGAAGGCTGGGATCACAAAGTGTCCGCTACAAAAGACGAAATGGAAGCGATTGTGAGTGGGTCGAAACGTATTATAGATGCACTTGGCAGCTACAGAATAACAGCAAATGAAACGGACGAGAAAAAGGTCGAATTCAGAAGAAGTATCGTGCTAACGCGCGCATTAAAAGCTGGCGAAGCTATTACATCGGCTGATATCGACTACAAGAGACCGGGTGTAGGTCTTAAGCCTGAAATGACAGACTTTATTGTTGGTATGAAGGTGAACAAAGATCTTGAATTTGACCACATCCTGCAAAAGGAAGATTTGCTGTAATGATAGCGATTATTCCCGCTAGGGGGGGCTCAAAAGGGCTCCCTAGAAAAAATATTCGTCTTCTAAATGGTAAGCCAATGATTGCTTATACAATAGAAGCTGCGTTAGCGTCGGAACATATATCAAAAGTGATCGTCTCAACTGACGATGTTGAGATTTACAACATTGGACTAGAGTCTGGTGCAGAAGATACGTTCTTACGCCCCAGTGAACTCGCGCAAGATGATTCTCGTGCCATTGATAACTATCTGTATACTTTAGAGCGCTTAGGTCGAGAATATAACTGTAATATAGACAGTTTTATTGTGCTTCAGCCTACATCACCTTTAAGAAGCACCAAAGACATAGACGAAGCAATTCAGTTATTTAAAAACAAAAATGCAGATTCAGTCATAAGTTACTGTGAAGAGTCACACCCTATTTTCTGGCACAAATACCTTAAAGATGATGGGAGATTGGAAAACATTTTTCCTGACAATATTGATAACCGGCAAGCTCTGAAACCTAGTTATTACCCAAATGGTGCAATATTTATTTTCACTCACAGTCTATTGCTGGAAGGGAAGTACTACAGTGATAATACGTTCGCATACTTAATGCCAAGAAGTCGCTCTGTAGATATTGATACTATAGATGATTTTATGTACGCGGAGTATTTAATGGGGAGAGACAATGCCTGATAATATACTAAAAATCTCTGATGGTATGACCTTTAATGAAGCGATTGAATTACTTGATGGTAATGGTAATGGTGTGCTTCCGGTCGTTGATGATAAAGGAGAGGTGTATGGTATCATTACTGATGGTGATATTCGCAAAGCGATTATCAAGAATAGCTTGAATCTTGAAAGTGTCATCAACAGAAGCCCAAAACTTTTGAATGTTAACTCGACACACAGTGAGAGAGTGCAGTTCTTAAAAAGTATAAAAAGGCGTCATGTACCACTTGTAGATAATGACAACAAGTTTATTAGAATATTTACGCTTGATGAAGTTGAATTTAACACTCAGTCAAACTGGGTGGTCATTATGGCTGGTGGTTTAGGTAGTCGTTTGGGGGAGCTAACGAAAGACACTCCTAAGCCGATGCTCAAAGTGAAAGGAAAACCTATTCTTGAGAAAATAATTGAGAACTTTAAAGAGCAAGGGTTTATTAATTTCTATCTGGCAGTCAATTATAAAAAGGAAGTGATCAAAGAGTACTTCAAATCTGGAGATGGGCATGGTGTCAACATCCGTTATCTTGAAGAAAACTGCCGTTTAGGTACTGCAGGAGCGCTGTCTCTGATAGAAGAGCAGATGGAAGAGCCATTGATTGTCATCAATGGCGATGTACTGAGCGCGATTGACTACAAAGATATGCTTCAATTTCATATCAAGAACCAATCGGTGGCGACCATGTGCGTCAAAGAATACGAGCATGTAGTGCCTTATGGAGTAATAGAAACAGACGATGCACGCATTACGGGCTTAAGTGAAAAGCCTAGAATTGCATTCAACATTAATAGCGGCATCTATGTTATATCACCACAGATACTGGGCTATATTCCTCAATCTAGTTTTTACGATATGCCTACGCTTTTTAGCGACCTTGTTCGCGAAGAGCAAGTAACGACCGCCTACAAGTCTATGGGTTACTGGATAGATTTAGGTAGACCAGATGACTTAGTGCAAGCGAACGAAGAATAAAGCGAACGGTATCGTGTTAAAAACAATATTGGGCCGATATTTACTATTTAGTGTAATGGGCTTAGAAGCATTGATAATGCCTTACTTTTTGCCTAAACAAACGTATGGTGAAGTTGAGTTTTATAAGTTTTCTGCTTTTTTTGCACAGTTTCTGTTGATTGGCGCTGGCACAGGGTATGTCGTTCGATTTATGGAAAAGTATGATGCTTACATGGCTAAGTTTAAGCTAGACTTTATCAGTTTAGGCTTGGTACATGCTCTCGCTTCCGGTTTGTTGATCTCTGCATTTTATGATTGGCAAGCAGGGCTGCTCGCTATGTTAGCGGTGTTTGCGCTAGTCATAGAGTCCATTATGAAAGCAAATGAAGACTATTTAGCTGCGATGAGCTTTAAACCACTTTTATCTGTGATATTACTAGCGTTATTGCCAGCATTCTTTTACTTTGAAATAAGTGTCTACTCATACTTAATTATTTCTTTTTTAGCGTCATTTATCATTTTTACCACGTGTTTTGCGCTTCTCAATAAAGATATTAAAGGGAACACATTAGCTACGTCATCACTTGATTCATATATAAGCTGTATTAAGAAAGGATTTTTAATGCACTTATCAACGGCTGTTATATATGCATTTTTCTATTTTGATCGTCTTTTTTTGAAGGAAAACTCTCCAGAGCTGTTAGCTGATTACTCATTATCTTTTGCGATAATGCAACTGACTATCGTGGCGATAACGACATTTTCATATGTTAACTTGGTAGAGTTTGGTAAGAGTTCAAATGATCTAGATGAAATGGCAAAGAAAATCCGGTTATCTTTAATGCGATGTTTCGCATTTTATATGGTGATTGGATCGGTGAGCATTATTTTTTCATATTTTGCAGAGATCTTTTATGGCTATGAACATGTGTTTGAAACAACATTTATTATGGTCGCTCTATTTGGGCTTGCAAATGTGTTGAACTCTCTTAACTCTGCTCATGCATATTTGAAAAGTAATAGGATTATGTTTGTGTTGTTAGCACTCTTCTTCTGTATTTCTTTCAGCAGTAACTACTGGTTTAATTTTGAAGGGACTGCTGGTTACTATAATTTGATGCTAAAAACATACCTATGCTTTTTAGGCTTTTCGATATCATCTTCAATGTACATATTTTATAGACTGAAAAGCAAATAACACGATATTTTTGGGAAATTAATGAAAGATTTATTGATATACTGCTACGTGAGGCCTTGGAATTTTAAACAATTCTCGCTACTAGCAAATGAAATATGGCCAGAGAATGCAAATATAGTGTTTGTGAGTGAGCATCAGGGTGTAGATCATTCGCAACTGAATCATCGTTATTACCAGAACTTAAAAGCGACCTCATTAGATACTGCAAACATAGATGTCATTTTGAGTGAAGAAAGGAAAGCCGAGATTGTACTCAGGTGTCGGCTATTAAGAGTGATGAGTGACTCTGAAGCTAGAAAGCATCTAAATGCCATGGCTGTTGCAATCCATTCAGGCTTTAAAGAGGGAGTCCCAGATTACTTTTTAAGCTTAACGGTTGATTCTTATATTCTTGATTTATATGATAATTTCTGTGATTACTTTTCAGTAAAAAAGATTTTTTTGGTACCAACATTCGTAAATGGCCACTTTAGAGTGACGAGTAAAGGTGAGGGCACAATTAATTCACAGAGCTCACAAGAACTGGCTGATGAACTAAGAACAACGTTACTTAATCCATTGTACGTACCTTCATTCAACACTAAATCAACGAAGTCACCAGTTAAATATATTCTAAAGCGTTGGTTATCTAATTTACTAAGGGTGCCTTACTTTTTCATCAAGCGTTATTTATCACACGATAAGTTCAATTATCATTATTGGTCATCTCAAGTGGTCTCACAGTTAAACTTTAATTATTTACCAAAACTTAGCTTTGGTGACCCTGCGTGGGAAGAGTGCTTAAAAGAAAGGCAAAAGCCGTCTATTTATATTCCGTTACAAATGGTACCTGAATGCACAGTTGACTACTGGGTTAATGATGTCGCGTATGCAGACTACTACAATGTGATTGATAAGTTTATAGATACTTACTCGGCTGATTTTAATATTATTATTAAGGAGCACCCATCAATTTTAGGCTCAAGGCCGATAGGTTTCTACAAGAACATGGAGTTGAGAAAGGACGTAACGATTGTTCCTACCTATACACCTTCTAATTATGTCATTGAAAAAGCTGATTCAATTCTTGTGTTAACGGGAACGGTGGGTTTTGAAGCTGCACTTAGAGGAAAAGCAGTTTTTTCATTTGCGGAACCTTATTACAAATATGGTCGTTTTATACACACCATTAGTTTGGATACCCCTGCTGAATATTTAAATGAGCAAATACGTAAAGCAAATGAAAGCCCTGTTACGAGTGCAGAGCAAGATGAGTTGTTAGAACATCTGTGTACTCAATTGTATAAAGGACGCTTTTTAAATGACGGCACGTGGGATGAAAATAATCCTGAGCATAGACATGATACTCTGACTATGGCGCAGTCTTTAAAGGCTTCTTTTGGTCAGAAGTGAGATTAATCTGTATGCCTGAAAATCGCATTTCATCAATAGAGAGATATTATACCTTTGTAACCAAGTTAGTGTTAGCTTGGTTCATTATATTGCCCTTATTTAGTCTACTTCGTTTGGCTGCGCCTGGCCTAGGCTTAGACCTACATTTTATAGCAAGCTTTGCAAATATAATCATATTTGGCATTTTTATCATTGCTTCCTGTGTAGTGTTTTTAGATTTTATTTTTTTAAAAAAGGTTGATCTCACACACATTTTGGCTTTTTTCTTTTTGTTCTATGGTGTGTTTGTCGGTCTACTCCACAATGGCTTTACTAGTGAGTTTTTTAAACACTTTTATCTGGTTATTTTCTCAGTCATTTTTTTTACTATAGGTCTAAAATCATTCTCGTTTTGGTCATTGGAGAAGCTAAGATCTTTCACTACGGTGTCGTTTGGTAGCAATGTTCTTTCAGTTGTTCTGTTTGCTATATTGTCTACTGTTATCTTTATTTACCCAGGTTATGGAACACAAGGTGCAGCCTATGTATTGATGTATTACTTAGCCACAGGTCAAAGGTTAATGTCTTTTCTTTGTGTGGTGGTGATTGTTTCCCAAGGTAAGAGAAGTATTTTGTTTTCAGCTTTATTATGTATGGTGTTTTTCTGGGTAAGTCAAAAGATTAGATCGAGAATTGCTTTACCTTTGTCGATTTTTGCATCTGCTTTCTTTGTTTCAATATTTTTGTACTTTATTGAGGCGTTCAATCTTTATACATTATCAGGTATGTCGAGAATTCGTTACATCAATCCATTTTCTGCCAGTTTTGATGTGTATATGGGTTCTAGCGGAAGGGTTGACGAAATATTGTCACTTTTCAATTCTTTCAAAGATAACGCGGTTAAGTATGTTACTGGCTTAGGTGTAGGGTTCTCCTATGAGTGGACTTTATCCTACAACGAGGAACATACTGAAGCGAAGTCTTATCTGCATAGTACACCAATAATGGCATTCATATTGTTTGGCCCATTAATAACGACAGTTATTTATGCGTACTTTTTGTCAGTGATAGGCGGGATATTATCGAAGAGTTATAAGCCAGGTATTGCTCAAGAAGAATATTGGAACTTCTTAGCATTATCTTCTTTATTCTTTTTAATTTCTGGCTTCTTTTCATTAAATGCATTGTCTGACCCACTTGGATGGATATTGCTCGGGTTAAGTTGCGCTTTGTACAAGCGCTTTAAAATAGGTAAAAGTGATTAATATGTGCGGTATTCTAGGTTACTCATCCGCAGAGGACTTTTCTAATTACATGGAGAGCGCTCTAGCTACTATTCAAAATAGAGGACCAGATCACCAAAGCTGGCAAAAAGTCAGCGATGACACGGTGTTTGGCCATACGCGATTAAGTATCATTGATTTGTCTGAAAATAGTAATCAACCTCTTTGGGATGCAAACAAGCGCGCTTGTATAGTTTTTAATGGCGAAATTTATAACTATAAAAAGCTCAAAAGTAAATTGATAGGCTTAGGGGCAACCTTCAACTCTGAAGGAGATGGGGAAGTTATCCTAAATAGTTTTCTCTACCTAGGTGAGAGTTGGCTTGATGAGTTGGAAGGGATTTTTTCTTTTGCACTATACAGTGTTGTTGATGACAGCATACTTTTAGTTAGAGACCCTTATGGCGTTAAGCCGCTCTATTATACACAAACCGACAACGGTATTTTCTTTGCGAGCGAGATTAAAGCGCTATTAAAATTTCCTTGTATAGACAAAGCACTAAACTATGATGCGATATGGAGAAGCATTGTATTTCTTTGGTCGCCAGGAGAGAGCACGCTATTAGAGTCGGTAAAAAAGCTTGAACCAGGTACTTTGCTAAAAATTAAATCTAATAAAGTGATTAGCAAGGTTAAATATTGGAATTGGCCGTTGAAAGAAGCAATTAACCTCTCAGAGAAAGAGCATATTTCTTCAGTGACCAACGCATTGAAAGAAAGTGTTGAATCGCAGTTAGTGTCAGATGTTCCTGTCGGATCTTTTTTATCAGGTGGGGTAGATTCAAGCTTGATTGTGTCTATGGCCAATGAAAGTCTAAAAGACTCTCTGACATGCTTTACTATCGACTCAGCTAATGAAGGAAACGATGGCTTTGTGGATGATCTGCCCTATGCTAAAAAAGTCGCAGAGCTTTTGGGTGTTCCGTTAAATGTTGTGCAGTCTCAACCTGATATCGTCAATGATCTTCATAAGATGGTTTATACACTGGATGAGCCACAAGCCGATCCCGCACCGTTATCTGTACTGGCAATTTCAAAACAAGCAAAAGAGAAAGGGGTTAAGGTATTATTATCGGGGGCGGGTGGTGATGACTTATTCACAGGATATCGCCGACATAAGGCTTTGCAATTAGAGAAGTTTTGGTCTTGGTTGCCGAAACCACTGCGCACAGCTTTACAATCGCAAGCGCGTAAAATACCTAAGTCGAACCCTAATCTAAGACGTTTCTCTAAAGCATTTTCTTATGCTGGATTGGACGCGAATGAAAGACTCTTATCATATTTTTATTGGATTGACCCACAAGTAGTGAAATCACTATTTTCTGAGAAAGTGAGAACTCGTTTGTCCGATAATCCGATGGATTTCATATTAAACAAGTTAGATGATATGACCACGGCTACCCCGATAGAGAAAATGTTGTTTTTGGATAAGAACTACTTCCTCATTGATCATAACTTTAATTATACAGATAAAATGAGCATGGCTTGTGGCGTAGAAGTTCGAGTGCCATTTCTAGATAAAAGAGTCGTTGCAGCGGCCGCAAATATCCCTGATCCATTGAAACAAAAAAATGGCGTCGGGAAGTACATTTTAAAGAAATCAGCGGAACAGTATCTGCCAAAGTCGATTATATATCGTTCTAAATCCGGCTTTGGTGCTCCATTGCGCTCTTGGCTTAACAATGAACTCAAAGGTCTAGTAGATGAATCGTTAGCGAAAGAAAAAATTACGCAACGCGGTATTTTTGATGCAGACGCAGTTTGGTCCTTAATTGAGGCAGATCGTTCAGGCAAGCAAGATTATAGCTACCCAATCTTTTCGCTACTGTGTATTGAAGCTTGGTTTAAAATATTTATCGATAATGACGTTGAGTAGAGGATCTAATGAAGCAAATACTTCAAGACATGTCTAAAGGAGGATCTACGATTGTTGAAGCTCCCGCACCCCATGCAACAAAGAATCATGTGGTAATCAACACCACAACAACACTCATTTCAGCGGGCACTGAACGAATGTTGGTTGATTTTGGCAAGGCGAATTTAATTGATAAAGCTCGAGCACAACCAGACAAAGTGAAAATGGTGCTTGAAAAAGTGAAAACAGATGGCCTCATGACAACGGTAGAGGCGGTGAAATCTAAGTTGGCACAGCCCTTACCACTTGGCTATTGCAATGTGGGCCAAGTGCAGAGTGTTGGCAAAGGGGCTGACGCTTTTAAAGTTGGTGATCGGGTTATATCAAACGGGCCTCATGCGGATGTTGTTCGCGTTAGTAAAAATTTAGTGGCAAAAATTCCTAGTAATGTATCTGATGAAGAAGCCGCATTTACTGTTGTTGCGAGCATAGGTTTGCAAGGCATTCGGTTGGCGAACCCAACAATGGGTGAGTGCTTTGTTGTCACAGGAGTTGGCTTAATTGGCTTGCTTACCGTACAGATGTTGCGCGCTCAGGGCTGCCGTGTTTTAGCGATAGACTATGATCAAGCGAAACTTGATTTGGCGAAACAGTTTGGCGCAGAAATTTGTAACCCAGGTATGGGTGAAGACCCTGTTGCAGTCGGTAATGTTTTCAGTCGAGGGGTAGGTGTTGATGGCGTTATTATTACCGCTTCTACAAAATCTAATGACCCTGTTACTCATGCAGCGAGAATGAGTAGAAAAAGAGGCCGTATTATCCTTGTGGGGGTTACAGGCTTGGAATTGAGTCGTGTAGACTTTTATGAAAAGGAGCTGACCTTTCAGGTGTCATGCTCATACGGTCCAGGCCGCTATGATCCCAGTTACGAAGAACAGGGAAATGATTATCCTCTGGCGTTTGTTCGCTGGACAGAGCAGCGCAATTTTGAAGCAATTTTAGATATGATGTCTGGTGGCTTGTTAAATGTTAAGCCTTTAATTACACATCGCTTCATGTTTGAAAGTGCGGAAAAAGCTTATGAACTGCTAACAACAGACAAGAGCGCTCTTGGTATTTTACTTCAGTTTGAATCAGATAGACGCAGCAGACACGAAACAACGGTACAACTGAGCGCGGTTAAAGAATATCAAGCATCAGATCCTGTCGTCGGGTTTATAGGAGCAGGGAATTACGCCTCTCGCATGTTAATTCCGGCATTTAAGGCCGCAGGTGCGCAATTTCACAGCATCGCGACCTCTGGTGGGATCAACGGTGTCATACATGGAGAAAAAGCGGGTTTTTCTGAAGCTACGACTGATACGCAAGCAATGATCGATAATCCAAGTATCAATACGATTGCTATCGTGACCCGTCACAATAGCCACGCACACTTTGTCCAACAAGCGCTCAAAGCTGGTAAACATGTTTTTGTTGAAAAACCGCTTGCTATAACTCATCAAGAGTTAGATGAAGTTAAAGCAACATATGAAGCTGTATGTGCAACTGGTCTAGCGCCTAAATTGATGGTTGGCTTTAATCGCCGCTTCTCTCCTCATGTACAAAGAATGAAACAGCTCTTGGCCCCCATTAAAGAGCCCAAATCGTTTATCATGACGATGAATGCGGGAAGCATTCCTGCAGAACATTGGACACAAGACAGTTCAATAGGTGGTGGTCGTATCATTGGTGAGGCATGTCATTTTATTGATTTGATGCGCTATTTGGCTGACAGCGAGATTGTATCTGTACAGGCTCGTTGTATGGGAGAAACAGACTCTGTGGCTGTCGTCTCTGACAAAGCGGCCATTATACTCGGGTTTGCAGATGGCTCTTTTGGCACTATTCATTACCTAGCTAATGGAGCCACCAACTTCCCGAAAGAACGGATTGAGGTGTTTGCGGCAGGTGGCACATTGCAGCTGGATAACTTTAGGAAGCTGAAAGGGTTCGGTTGGAAAGGCTTTAAAAACCTAAACTTATGGAAACAAGATAAAGGTCAAACCGCGTGTTCTGCTGCGTTTGTTGATGCGATTAGACAAAGTAAGCCATCGCCAATTTCTGCCGAGCAGCTTTTTGAAGTTGCGAAAGTGACGATAGATATTGCGGAACAGCTGAGAAAACAGTAATGAGTTTAGTGAAAGCTAAAACGGCATTAGCGCTAGGAGTTCAAAACCTAGCGCGCATATTTTTTTATAGGCTGGGAGTTAAGTCAGGATTAAACCCTGTAAAAGCCATTAGAAGTGAGCTAGCAGAAGGTCCATTCTTCTCAGCAAACTATGAGACTGATGAACACCTAGCTGGAAATACCAACTGGTTGAAAAAACACTGCTTCTTTGGGCTTGAGTCCACGGTGTCGGGATTACCTAATTGGCATAAAAACTGCCTCACTGGACAAGTAGCACCAAATGATAAACCATGGTTTGCTATCAGTGATTTTGATGCCGAAATTGGAGATATTAAAGGAGTATGGGAATCATCGCGTTTTGATTGGGTCATTAGTTTGTCACAGAAGGCTCATCAGGGTGATAGTGATGCACTTGCAACACTAAATACATGGCTGGAAGATTGGTGTTGTAGTAACCCATTCTACAATGGTGTTAACTGGAAATGTGGACAAGAAGCGTCATTTCGCGTCATTCATCTAGCCGTAGCTGCGGTCATTTTGCAACAAGCGAACAAAACTCAACCTGCACTGTTAAGTTTTATAAAGGCACACTTAAAACGCATATCTCCAACGATCATGTATGCAGTTGCGCAAGATAATAACCACGCGACAACTGAGGCAGCAGCTCTTTTTATTGGTGGATCTTGGCTGTCCTTAAATGGCGATGTGGATGGACGGCAGTGGCAAGAACAGGGGCGAAAGTGGCTTGAAAACCGAGCTAAAAGGTTGATAGAAAATGATGGTAGCTTTAGTCAGTACTCAGTTACCTATCATCGATTGATGCTCGATACGTATAGCGTGGTAGAAGTTTGGAGAAGCGCTCAAAACTTGGCAAAGTTTTCATCTGAGTGTTACAAAAAGCTTGCTGCGGCAACTATCTGGCTTTACACCTTTACTGATACGGATACTGGTGATGCGCCTAATTTAGGTTCAAACGATGGTGCTAAGCTTCTTCCATTAGCAAATACAGATTACCGAGATTTTCGACCGAGCGTACAGTTGGCTGCTGCTTTATTCTGTAATGCTACCGCATACACCAAAGACAGAGATTATAACTTACCACTGCGATGGCTGAAGATATCGCCACCATCTCAATATCTTGGTGACAAAGATTCCAGAGATTTTGGGGATGGTGGATATTGTTACCTCAATAGTTCGGACCTGCAAGTTTACTTGCGTTATCCAAGTTATAGATTCCGTCCCTGTCAGTGTGATGCGTTACATGTAGACATTTGGCTAAATGAAGTCAACTTGATTCGTGATGGCGGTACTTTTAGTTATAACGCAGGTTCGCATTACATCGATTATTATGGTGGGGTCAAAAGTCATAGCACTGTGGAATTTGATCAACATGAGCAGATGCCTAGGTTGAGTCGTTTTCTGTTAGGTGATTGGCTTAAAACCAACTTTAAAAAGCCGTTTACACGGGCCCAAGGCTTACAAAGCTTTGCTGCTGGTTACACGGATCGGTTTGGATGTACTCACAGGCGGTTTTTGCAACTAGGTGATGGTATGTTGCGGATCACGGACGAGGTTTCAGGATTTCAAGACAAAGCATGTCTTAGATTCAGACTTGCTCCAATGGAGTGGAAGCTAATTGGTGAAAAACTGGTGTCAGGTCTATGTACAATCACTTTTAGTGCCAATGTAGAAATAAAGAGAGTTGATTTAGTTCAAGGTAAAGAGTCGAGATATTATTATCGTGAAAATGACCTTCTAGTATTGGAAATCGACGTACACGAAGCGGGTAGAATTACAACGGAAATACATTATTAATTATGAAGATACTATATTTTCATCAGCATTTTTCAACGCCACAAGGCGCGACAGGTATACGATCCTATGAAATGGCTCGCAAGTTAGTTAAAGAGGGGCATAGTGTCACTATGGTGTGTGGTAGCTATGGTGCCGCACAAACGGGTATTGAGGGCGTTTTTGTTAACGGAAGGCGTTCAGGGCAAATTGATGGTATTGATATTATAGAATTTGATCTGGCTTACTCAAATTCAGATGGCTTTTTGAAAAGAACGCTCACGTTTTTAAAGTTTGCGTGTAAAAGTATTGGTATCGCCTTAACACACCAGTATGACGTTGTGTTTGCTACCACAACACCTTTGACAGCAGGTATCCCTGGAATTTTTGCAAGGTGGCTCAGAAATAAAAAGTTCATTTTCGAGGTGCGTGATTTGTGGCCGGAAATACCAAAGGAGATGGGAGTTATCAAAAACCCCCTAGTGTTGGGAGCGATGTCCGCGTTGGAATGGCTTTCTTATCGTAGTGCTCACCGGTGTATCGGTTTGTCTCCAGGGATAGTAAATGGCATTGTGCGAAGAGGTGTACCTGAGCATAAGGTCACTTTAGTGCCAAATGGCTGTGACCTAGATATTTTCCAAAATGACATCATGAGCTGGCGTCCTGAAGGCGTAGGCCAAAATGACTTTATGGCGATTTTTACTGGGACGCACGGTAAAGCTAACGGCTTAGAAGCCGCACTGAATGCCGCAGCTATACTGAAGCAACGTGAGCGTGAAGATATAAAGCTGGTATTGGTTGGCCAAGGAATGCTCAAACCATCTTTAATGGAGCGAGCGCAAAGTGAGCAATTAGATACGGTCATTTTTCATGAACCTGTTGATAAAGAGCGGCTAGCTGGATTGATGAAAGCTGCTGATCTTGGTTTGCAGCTATTGGCAAATATACCAGCGTTTTATTACGGCACATCGCCTAATAAATTCTTCGATTACATCTCTGCGGGTTTGCCCGTACTGAATAATTACCCAGGCTGGCTAAAAGAGATGATTGATGAACATCAGTGCGGTGTTACAGTGGAGCCAGATGATCCACAGGCCTTTGCGAATGCATTGGAATACCTTGCAGACAATCGAAACGAGCTGCCTAGAATGTCAGAAAATGCTCTTACGTTAGCAAAACAACAATTTGATAGAAAATGTTTGTCCGGCAAATGGGTCAACTGGGTTACGGAGGCTCGCTGAGGTGAAAAGATTATTTGATATTTGTATTACAAGTCTAGTTTTACTCGCGTTGTTACCCCTACTTGTTATCGTTGCAATATTAATCAAAGCGACAAGTCATGGACCTATTTTCTTCCTACAAGCACGTCTTGGAAAACACGGTCAGGTTTTCAACATATATAAGTTCAGAACCATGACGGATGCCAAGAGAGATTTTAATGTTCAAGTAACACAAGGCAATAGCGAAGTCACGATGGTTGGTAATGTGATCCGCCGTCTGAAAATTGATGAGCTACCACAACTTTTTAACGTGTTAAAAGGTGATATGTCTATTGTGGGTCCTCGCCCTTGTTTACCTGCGTTGCAAAGTGAGTTTAATGAAGATGGGAAAAAACGTTTGTTAGTGAGGCCTGGTTTAACGGGGCTAGCTCAGGTCAATGGCAACATACATCTTACTTGGGAGCAGCGCTGGGCATTTGATAGCCAGTATGTGAGCAATCAAACTCTTTACTTAGATGTAAAAATTATTTTAAGGACAGTGATGGTCGTGTTGTTCGGTGATAGCTGGGGGAAGAAGCTTTGAAAGTAGTATTGATAGGGGGGGTTAACTCTAGTGCAATCACGTTGGACAAGCTGCGTGAGCATAAACTCGATATAGTTCGAGTATTTGGTTTTGAGCCTATTAACACGGAGCTAGTAAGTGGATATCGCAATTTAGGAAGTATTTGCTCTAGCAATAATATAAGTTACACGCCGTTTAAGAAGATCAATGATCATGTTGATGAAATTGCCGCATTAGACTTTGATATACTGATGGTTGTTGGTTTATCTCAACTGGTGTCGCAATGCATTATGGACGCACCTAAAGTTGGCGCAATAGGTTTTCACCCTACTGCCCTGCCAAAAGGAAGAGGGCGCGCTCCAATTGCATGGTTAGTGGAAGAGCAAACCGATGGAGCTGCGACATTCTTTGTATTGGAAGAAGAGGCAGACGCGGGTGCTGTGTTTGCTCAAGAAGTATTTTCTGTTGAGCAATCAGATACAGCCCAAACTGTTGAAATGAAGTTATTAGAGGCAATGAAAAAGGCACTAGATACTTTATTACCTCAACTCAAAAATGGTGAATGGACACCCATACCGCAAGATGATTCTCAGGCTACAGAATATGGTATCCGTAAGCCTGAAGATGGGCTCATTTCATGGCAGTCTAAAGCCCACCAAATAGACCGCTTAGTTAAAGCTGCTGCTAAACCACATCCAGGAGCCTTTACGTTTTTTGAACGCTGTAAAGTGCCTGTACTCTCATCGAGATTAGAAAAATCAGTCAAAATTAAGGGAGTCACAGGGAGAATTTTAAAAAAGCACGCTGGCGAACTGTTGATACAAGCTGGACAGGGACTGATTTGGATAGTGACAAAAGACTCTATATATAACCAACTGAGAGTTGGTCACATGCTTGGGTATCAGACAGAGCTGGAAATATATGAGTTAAAGAAAGAGCTCGAAGAGTTAAAAAAGGCATTTTTGGAGGAAAAATGAAAAAAGTGTTAGTAATTGCTCCACATGCTGATGATGAAGTACTTGGTTGTGGCGGAACGATAGCCAAACATGTGGAAAGTCAAGATGAAGTTTATGTTGCTGTTATGACTAATGCCGCTGTGGGGGCGCCAGAGATGTTTCAGCAAGAAGCAATAGATAATATTCGACATGAAGCGTCCAATGCGCACAAGGTATTGGGCGTTAAAGATACATACTATTTTGATTTTCCTGCGCCACAACTTGAGCAGTATCCTCAATATAAAATTGCATCTGCAATTAACGCCTTGATAAAAGAAATACAAGCGACCACTTTGTATATTCCTCATAAGGGAGATCTTCACCTGGACCATGGGGTGATCTACAATGCGTCACTGGTTGCCGCACGTCCTGTTCCAGGGCAATGTGTAAAAGATATTTTTGCTTATGAGACTTTGTCTGAAACTGAATGGGGACATCCGACTGTTGAGGCGGCATTTATTCCACGTAAGTTTGTTAGGCTTAGTGACGCACATTTTGCGAAGAAACTAGAAGCAATGAGTTGTTTTGCAAGCCAATTAAAAGATTTTCCTAATACTCGCTCACTATGTGCAATTGAGCACTTAGGGGCGTTAAGGGGTGCTACCATAGGCGCTTGTAATGCAGAAGCATTTGACGTCATCAGAGTGATAGATTAATGCGAAAACTTGCAATTCTTGGTGCAAGTGGCCATGGCAAAGTCGTTGCAGAAATCGCTGAGCTAAATGGCTACAAGGTTGATTTCTATGATGATAATAGCCCAAGCAACACGGTTGTAGGTGCGTGGATCACACACGGTGATACGCGGGCGCTATGTCAAAATTTAGCGCAGTACGATGGGATTGCAGTGGGGATTGGGAATAGTTTGGTAAGAGCTGAAAAAATGGCTCTTTTAAGCTCATTCGATGCGCAGTTTCCAATTTTAATTCATCCTACAGCAATGGTTAGTCGTTATGCTTCTTTAGGAGTAGGGTCTGTCGTTATGGCCAATGCTACAGTCAATGTCTTCAGTAAAATTGACGATGGCGTTATTGTGAATACAGGTGCTGTCATAGAACACGATTGTGTCATTGAACAATTTGCGCATATTTGCCCATCCGCAAGTATTGCAGGAAATTGCCATATCGGTGAACACACATGGGTCGGTATTGGAAGCTGCATCAAGCAGCAAATTACCGTAGGAGGAGCTACCACTATTGGGGCAGGTTCCGTCGTTGTAAAAAATATTCCAGCTGGGGTTACAGCATTTGGTAATCCAGCCCGAATCGCTAAGGACTGATATGTTAAATTCTCATTTTTCACCATGGCCAAACTTTACGCAGGAAGAAGCTAATGCCATAAGTCGGGTTTTACTCTCAAATAAAGTGAATTATTGGACTGGCACAGAGTGCCGTGAGTTCGAAACAGAATTTGCGTCTTGGTGTGGCGCTGAATATGCGATTGCACTTGGTAATGGCACATTAGCGTTAGATATTGCGTTGAAAGCATTGAACGTTGGCGAAGGAGACGAAGTTATTACTACTCCTCGTACTTTCTTAGCTTCTGCAAGTAGTATTGTTACAGCGGGGGCTGCACCTGTATTTGCCGACGTTGACTTAAATAGCCAAGCTATTACAGCTGAGTCTATTAGAGCGGTTTTAACACCTCAAACAAAAGCCGTTATTGTGGTGCATTTAGCTGGGATGCCTGCTGAAATGGATGCAATCATGGCTCTCAGTAAAGAGCATGGCTTCTATGTTATAGAAGACTGTGCTCAGGCACATGGTGCTAAGTATAAGGGTCGTTCAGTTGGTACTATGGGCCATATAGGTGCTTGGTCATTTTGCCAAGATAAAATTATGACCACAGGTGGTGAAGGTGGAATGGTTACTACAAACTCCAAAGACCTATGGTCAAAAATGTGGAGTTATAAAGACCACGGTAAAAGCTTTGATGCCATATACAACCGTGAACATGCCCCGGGATTTCGCTGGTTGCATGAGAGTTTTGGCACTAATTGGCGTATGACAGAAATGCAAGCAGTGATTGGGCGTATTCAACTTACTCGTATGTCAGACTGGACGGCTAAAAGGCAAAGCAATGCTCAGGCGATAGATCAAGTTGCAAAAGCATTCAATGTGGTACGTACAGTGCGCGTGCCGGATTATATTGAGCATGCAGAGTATAAACATTATTTGTTTGTAAACTCTGCGGCGCTTAGGGAAGGTTGGACAAGAGATCGCATAGTCGACGAAATCAACACGCTTGGCGTGCCCTGTTTTCAAGGTAGCTGCTCAGAAGTTTACCTAGAAAAAGCCTTTGATAGTACGCCTTGGCGACCAAAAGAGCGCTTAACGAATGCAGTAGAGTTAGGTGAAACATCTTTAATGTTTTTGGTGCACCCAACGCTTACCACTGAAGAAATCAGCAAAACTTGTGAGGTAGTAAAGCAAGTACTTCACAAAGCATCACTATAAATAGGAAGGGTGCGCACGCATCCTTCCTATTTTCCTCATACATTTTTGCAACTTTTGTGTATACTGCAGCATGTACTATGCTTTAGTTCGTCTGCGGTCTTAGTTCGGATTGGAATAAAAAGGGAACACAATGGATAGTTGGTTTCGCGCCTTGCTTGGCGCTTCTCGTAGCCAAAAGCGGCTTCTCACGCTTGTTTTAGATTCTATATTTATTGTCACCGCATTTTGGTTAGCGCTTATCGTTCGCCTCGATAGCTTTGCGCCATTGGCTAATTTTAAAAACTGGTTAACCCTCGCGTTATTACTCCCCATTAGCTTGGTGATATTTGTAAAACTTGGTTTATATCGCGCAGTGCTCCGTTACGTTGGGGCTAATGCGGTCGGTGCTGTTGTACTTGGTACCGTTATTAGTACTGTGATTTTAGTGTTGTCTTCATTTTTTACGCAAACCGCCATTCCTCGTACTATGCCCTTTATTTATGCGTGGTTGATGATACTTTCAGTGGGGGGATCGCGTATTTTGGTAAGAGCACTTATTTGGCGATTAACCTCATTTACTAAAACCCCAGTGGTTATTTATGGCGCTGGAGATGCAGGTCGACAGTTAGCTACTGCGCTAGCAACAGGGCCTGACTATTATGTTACGGCGTATCTAGACGATGACGCTACCAAACATAATGCTATTATCCAAGGGATCCCCGTTGTCGCCTTTGACGAAATCTATAATTTGATAGATAAAAAGCGAGTGAATAAGGTTTTGCTTGCTTTACCAAGCGTATCGCGTTCTCGCCGTAAAGAAATACTCACTAAGTTAGAAAAACTGCCGCTCGAGGTGATGACGGTGCCAGGTATGGCAGACGTTATCGACGGTAAAGCGCAGCTTAATGAGATAAAAGAAGTCGAAATTGAAGACTTATTGGGCAGAGACCCAGTAGCGCCACAAGCAGAGCTGATGGCTGCAAATATCAAAGATAAAGTCATTATGGTAACCGGTGCAGGCGGTTCTATAGGCTCTGAACTATGCAGGCAAATTATATTAAATGGACCTAAAAAGCTGGTGCTTTTTGAGGTGTCTGAGTTTGGTTTATATAGCATTGAAAAGGAGCTGAATCAGCTTGCATTGAATAAAGGCGTATCATTGGAAATAGTACCAGTGATGGGGTCAGTGCAACGTATCAACCGTATTGAAACTTGCATGAAAGCCTTTGGGGTGCAAACTGTCTATCATGCCGCGGCCTACAAGCATGTACCACTTGTAGAGCAAAATGTTGTTGAGGGTGTTCGTAATAATGTATTTGGTACTTATTACACGGCTAAAGCTGCTATTAACGCAGGAGTAGAGACCTTTGTATTAATCTCTACAGATAAAGCGGTGCGCCCTACCAATGTAATGGGTGCAACCAAGCGTATGGCAGAGTTAGTGTTACAAGCCTTGGCTGAAAGTAAAGTAACGTCTAAAAATACCCGTTTTTGCATGGTACGTTTTGGTAATGTGCTTGGTTCTAGTGGTTCAGTTGTGCCTCTATTCCGTAAGCAGATTAAAGAAGGTGGGCCAATTACCTTAACGCATAAAGATATCACCCGGTTTTTTATGACTATACCGGAAGCTGCGCAGTTAGTTATTCAGGCGGGTGCTATGGGTAAGGGTGGTGACGTATTTGTGTTAGATATGGGTGAATCTGTTAAGATCAAAGACTTAGCGACCAAAATGGTGCATCTTTCTGGCTTAGAGGTAAAATCAGAGTCAAACCCTCATGGTGATATTGAAATTGAATGCACAGGATTGCGCCCAGGTGAAAAGTTATATGAAGAGTTATTGATTGGTGACAATGTAGAAGAAACCTCTCATCCACGGATCATGACGGCCAATGAGGTAAAACTACCAATGGCAGAGCTAGAGTCTTTTATGAGTGCAATGGACACGGCTTGTCATAACTTTGATCATGAGCTTATTCGTAAACTGTTGTTAGAGGCGCCTACAGGGTTTAATCCTACAGACGGTATTTGTGACTTGGTGTGGAATGAAAAACGCCAAGTGCTTGAAGTCGAACGTGAATCTGAGCAGAAAGTGGTTAATTTTAGAAACGTGTAACGCTCTAGTGGTGGGGTTATGTATTTGTAGCAGCGACTTTACGTCGCGATGTGCTTGTCGCGGGATAAACCCATTGCTACGGGAGTGGTGTTTCGGTGCTGCTATCCCGGGTAAACACGCTGCCACGAGGTTGGTGTTTGGTGCTTTTGTTGCGGGTTATGTATTCGTAGCAGCGACTTTATGTCGCGAAGCTCTTATCTTGGGATAAACCCGTTGCTACGGGAGTGGCGTTTCGGTGCTGTTGTCGCGACGCTCTTATCTCGGGGGAAACCCGCTGCCAAGAGGTTGGGTTTTTCTATACTTCATTGTACGATAACTACATAATGCTTAAAACGGTGGCCGAGCTTATGAATATGCTCTTCCACATTAAATTCAAGAATTGAAAATAAAAATCGGTCTGCGCACATGTCAAAAATAAATACGATTCTTGCAGGTAGCATTGCACTTGCAAGCATACCTGTTTTAGCTGATACCCAAATAAATAACTACACTGCATTTGCGGGGTACACTGGTATTTTTAATACCCCTACTGCTGAGGTACTTGAAAAGGGAAGTATAGATATTGGTTACAATAACCAACTTGATCACGGTGGCAATGGCTACTTCGATGGTCACAACTATATTTTCTCAGCGGGTGTGTTTGACGGTTTAGAGGTAAGCGGTATGATTGCTTCTAATACAATGCACGACAATCTTTTTACTGCTAAAGCTAATGGTGAAAATCAAACTCGCGACCTTTCGTTTAACTTAAAATACCAACTCCCTTTTGTGCCTAAAGAGTGGTTTAACTTAGCTGTAGGTGGTAAAGACCTTGGCGGTGCCGCTAATAAATATGAAACCTATTATTTGGCAGGTTCTCGTGAATGGAACGACTTTAGATTTTCAGCGGGTTTTGCGGTAAGCGATCGCGCAACCGGGCAAATGGATGGCGCATTCGCGGGTATTGAGTGGCAGCCGTTGGATTGGTTTGCATTGCAGGTTGAGCATGATGCGGATGCAGTGAATGCGGGCTTACGTTTAACTGTACCTAAAGAGTGGATTTACGATGTAGGTACACTCACGTTAACCAGCAAGTTTTACAGTAATACAGATCATGCAGAAAAGGATACCTTTTGGGGAATAAACTTTTCTATGCCGCTTTTTGAGCAGGCTAAGTTAAATGATCCAACAGAAGCGGCACCAGCGCCGATTTTAGATAACCATAAAAAGCGTGAGGCTGCATTTGAAGCGCACTATGAACAACAGCGGGAGCTTGCCAAAAAGCCGCTTGATGAAGCCAAAAAAGAAATAACAGAGCGTGATGAGTTTAGAAAGTCGCTTACGCTGCAAACACGAGAACTTAAAAACGCATTGATTGATGACGGTTTAGAGGCGATTAGTGTTGGTTTTAATCGTGACCCGCATATTGTCGTAAGCTTTGAGAACTATGTGTTTAATCGCAATGATATAGATGCTATAGGTCTAGTGCTAGGCCGTATTGCTGAACATATCGACGAGCCTGAGGCTAAATATACGATTCAGTTATTAAACCGTGGTATTCCAATGCTTTCTGTGCGTGGTGATATTGATAATTACCGTGAATTTATCAATACCAGCAGTACGCCAGACATGGATATTCGCCGCGGTGAAATGGATCCGATTGGCAGTGTGTCTTGGGTGGGAATGCCTAAAGCCAACAGTCCTTACTTTAGGCCGCGCGTAACAGTTGGGCCTTCGCTCGATTCACACTTTGCGACTGAGATAGGTGTTTATGACTTTTCACTCGCAATTAAAGCTGATGTGGATGTGCCGATGTGGTATGGCGGTGGTATAAGCGTTAGCGCTGAAACCGAAGTTGCCAAAACAGATGACTACGAAACAGGCAAAGCATTTGGCCGTTTTGCAAAAGACAGTGGTGTTACGCAAGCGACAATTTATCAAACGTTAGATTTACCGTATGGAATTTATAACCAAACCCATATTGGTTTCTTTAAAGAGTTTAACGACTATACAGGTATCAAAAACGAAACGACTTGGCTTAGTGAAAATGGTCGTCACCAGCTTAATGCTGAAATTGGTTATTTAGAATATGATGACTATGACTTAGACAGAGACTATCAAACTTTGTCTTATCGTTATAACTGGGTTGAGCAGGATGTGAGTTTTCACGCAACAGCAGGTCGATTCTTTTATGAAGATAGCGGTGTAAAACTAGAAACTCGCTTCTGGTTTGGTGATAGCTATATTTCAATCTTTGCCCAAGATACGGATGTACAGGTCGCAGGTATTGCGTTTAGCATCCCGCTAACTCCACGTAAAGATATGGCACCAATCCGTTATGGCCAAATTAAGGGTAATGAAGCTTGGCGCCATGAAGTGAGTACACGTATTGGTGAGTCACACAATCAATTGGTTATTGGTCGTGGGCATTCAGTTAAAACACCTGTGAATTTGGATAAGACATTCCTTAATCAAGGACGCTTGTCGAGTAGTTATATTTACAGTAATTTAGCAAGATTACGAGAAGCGTATCTAACTTACAGATAACAGTATCAGCGGCTTTGTGTCGCGATGCTCTGTCGCGGGGATATGTATTCGTAGCAGCGACTTTACGTCGCGATGCTCCTGTCGTGGTGTTATGGATTCGTAGCAGCAACTTTACGTCGCGATGTGCTTGTCGCGGGATAAACCCGCTGCTACGGGAGCTGTGTTTCGATGCTTTTGTTGCGGGGTTATGGATTTGTAGCAGCGACTTTACGTCGCGATGCTTTTGTCCGGGATAAACCCGTAGCTACGGGAGTGGTGTTTTGATGCACTTGTCGCGGGGATATGGATTTGTAGCAGCAACTTTACATCGCGATGCTCTCGTCGCGGGATGAATCCGCTGCTACGGGAGAGGCGCTTCGATGCACTTCCCGTAGGGTTACGGATTCGTAGCAGCGACTCTACGTCACGATGCTCCTGTCGCGGGATAAACCCGCTGCTACGGGAGAGGCGCTTCGATGCACTTGCCGTAGGGTTATGTATTCGTAGCAGCGACATTGTGTCGCGATGCGCTTGTCGCGGGATAAACCCGCTGCTACTAAACCTTCGGGAATCATAAACCACCTCACTCTTACTATTAAATTTATATACCTTGTTAATAAATAAGCACTATATTGCAACTTTTTGCTATAAATTTGACTTCATTCATTGTCTATTTAGTGTTCTAAAGGTATCCTACTTTCAACTTATTACAGGCGGTTGGAACTACCGCTTTTCTGTGATAAATTAAGGCAGCTAACTCCGACTATATGGTTGTTTTTCCGCTAGATTGGTAGAATAACTGAGTTGGCTTTAGTCAGGGAGCGACTTAGTCCCTGTCTGTCTTATTAAATGATTTAAAACTTAAGTTTATATTGTTCGCAATATGGCTTTTTTTATGAGTTAACGCGTCAAATCGACGTAAGTTAACAGAAGGAAAACAAGGACTAATCATGATTGCAAATAAAAAATCTCTTCTTGCGCTCTCTGTAGCGTCTGCGCTAACGCTTTCTGGCTGTTTTAGCGATGACGATAACAACGTAACTATCACGCCTCCACCAGAGCCTACTGATCCAGTAGTCGTTGCTCCGGATGCACCAGATGCACTTTCTCTAGTTGTAAATGGTAGTGTGGTTGATAAAAAATCAACTAACGTTGTTCCTGCGACAATCGCTTTCCTTGAAAACGGTGAAGCGTCTGCAAACATCGTAAATACTAAAGGCGAAGCAATCGCAACAGTAGAAACTGGTGAAGCAGGTAACTTTGTATTTTCTGTAAAAGAAGGCGCAGAGCTTTCTCAAATTACAGCTGTTGTAACAGCTGACGGTTACTTCTCAAAGAGCTTTAATATTGACCTAACAACAGAAGCAGATACCGCTGAGCTTGCAGTTCAGTTGGCCCTTGTTTCTAAAGATCTAGATACAGTTGTTGAAGAAGTTGTTGAAGTGGCAGTTGAAGGCGGTGCAGTAGCAGAAGCAATCACAGCTGAAGCTGCAAAAGGCAAAGCTGGTGCTGATGTAACAATCCCTGCAGGTGTTGTATTACGCGATGCAAGTGGTGCGGCTATCACTGGTACTGATATTTCTCTAAATGTTGGTTCTGCAGATCCAACTTCATCAGATGCAGGTGCTGTACTTCCTGAAGGTCTAAACGCTGATAGCGCTGCAACTTTAGCGGCTCCTGTAGGTGTTGCTAACGTAACAATGACTGACGAGAATGGCGTTAAGATCAAACAGTTCAGCAACCCAATCTCTATCTCTATCTCAATTCCAAAAGAAACAGTACTAGCATCTGAAGGCCGTGCTGTTCAAACTGGTGACGTACTAGGTCTGTCTTCTCATAACGAAGACACTGGCGTATGGACAAAAGAAGTAGACAATCAAGTAACGGTTGGCGCACTAAACGAAGCTGGCACTGCTTATAAAGCTTCTTTCATGACTGATCACCTTACATTCTTCACCGCAACTGATGAAGTTGCAGTATGTAATGCGGATGTATCAGTTAACATTAATGGTGACGTACCAGCTGGTGGCCTATTCGTAGATGTTCAATCTTCAGACATCAACGCAACACGTTCTATCGCTGCTGGTTCAACTTCTAAAGTGATTTACACAGCTGCAAATGCGGGTAAAAACAACGTAAGTGCTGATGCAACTGCACGCATCGTTTTACGTGACGCTGAAGGTACCGTTTGGTTCGACTCGGTAGACGAAGTAGCGGTATGTGGTGAGCCAGTAAATGCAACTCTTGTGGCTCCTGAAGTTGAATACACAACTACGTCATTTGCACTGACTGGTGTGTGTTCGAACGAAGCTGACACAGCTGTTCCTGTAGAAAATTCGGTAGTAACTTACCGTCGTGCTGGTAAGGCAACTTACCAAGCTGCAAATGCTTCAGGTACATACACACTAAACAACTTAGTTGTTGGTGAAACATACACTGTTAACATCGATACGCTAACACTTGAAGTAGCATCGGGACAAGCAACTTCATTTACATTTGAAGCGGGTACTGATGCAGCAGATCAGCAGTTACAAATGGTTTGTGAAACTGTAACTGGTGCATAATAGCCTCTAGCAAGACTTAATTTGCTTAAAAGCCGCACTTTGATGCGGCTTTTTTATACCTACCGTTTATCTGCCATTATTTGTTTTGTGGGGACGAGATCCTGTAGCTGCAACTTTATGTCGTGATTTTTTGTTGCAAAGAGCGTTAACAGATAAAGTAATTTACCAAAAAATCACCAAAAAATATTTTAATTACTAGCTGGACAATCTTTGAACTTTCTCTATATTTAAGTTTCGATGTAATAAAACGCGCGTTAGTGCCGCTTGGCACTTTCAAAAAAGGGAACAAGGACCAATCATGATTTCGAACAAAAAATCTTTACTCGCTTTATCTGTAGCTTCAGCTTTAGCACTTTCGGGCTGTTTTAGCGATGACGATAACAATGTGGTGATCACTCCGCCACCTGAGCCAACAGATCCGGTAGTTGTTGCACCAGAAACGCCAGCAGCTTTAGCATTTGCTGTAAGTGGTAACGTAGTTGATGTTGATACTGTTGATATCGTTGCACCGGCGACAATTACCTTTTTTGAAGATGGAGAGCCAACCTCAAATTTGGTTAATGTCAATGGCGACGCAATCACTCAGATCACAACAGAAGATGGTAGCTTCACCTTTACTGTAAAAGAAGGTGCGAATGTCGGGATTGTAACTGCTGTAGTCGCTGCTGATGGCTATTTTTCAAAAAGCTTTGACATCGACTTAAGTAATGAAGATTCTGCAGCAACGCTAGAAGCAGAATTGGCACTTGTGTCAAAAGGCGGTGACGAAGTTGTTGAAGCAAGCGTTTCTGAAAGTGTGACTAACGCAACAACAGCTTCTCCTGTAACAGCTGCGGCTGCAAAAGGTAAAGCAGGTTCTGATGTAACGGTTCCGGCAGGCGTGCAACTAAGAGATGCAAATGGCAATGCAGTTACAGGTAGCTCTGTATCATTAACTGTTGGCTCCGCAGATCCTACTTCTAGCAAGATTTCAGCTGTTTTGCCAGCTGGGTTGAGTGCTGGTAGTACAACCAGCATTAAAAAGCCAGTTGGTGTAAGTAACATCGTTATGCAAGATAACAATGGAACTAAGATCAAACAATTTAGCCAAGAGATCGATGTTTCTGTTTCACTTCCGGTCGCAACCTTAGCACCATCTGGTGATAGAACAATTCAAACGGGAGACCAGTTTGATGTTTCTTCAAATAATGAAGATACTGGTCAATGGCAGTCAGAAACGAATAAAGCAACAGTTGGTGCGTTAAACGCTGAAGGTACGGCTTACAAAGCGTCTTTTAAAACCGATCACCTTACGTTTTTTACACTGTCTCGCTCAGTTCCAATCTGTACGCAAGGTATTACTGTTAATGTGACTGGCGATACTGTGCCGAGTTCAGGTCTATATGTGAGTATGACCTCAGCTGATGCAAGTGTGTCAAGTTATTTACGCGGCGGTACTACGTCAAAAACAGTTGTTTCAGCTAGTACTTCAGCGCGTTATGGTATTAGCTCATCAGCAACAGCACGTGTAGTTATCCGTGATGCTGCAGGTAACGTGTGGGGGAATGCTTCATCAACAAATGCTGAAGTTCAGGTATGTAATGGCCCAGTTTCGATCACGCTAGCAAATCCAATTCAAACCACTGTTAACGAAAATGTGACTGTTAGAGCTGTGTGTTCTAACGATACAACGGTAACAGAAGTTATCCCAGGTGCGATTGTAAAGTATAGATCAAGTACGACTAAGCCATTCCGCACAGCAGCGAACAATGGTGACGGTACTTTTGCACTGTCAGCACTAAACGGTGATGTCGCGTCATATGCTGTTAGTGTAGACCCCCGAATTTCAGCTCCATTTACAACGTCTATTACGCCAGATGGAACAGATGAAACTATCGATGTTTCAGTGGCTTGTGACACTGTAACGGGTAGTTAAGTACAGAATGATTAGTCCAATCAGTTAAGCCGCGGAGACGCGGCTTTTTTCTTGCCTAAATCTTAAATATTTTTATTCATAAAATCATATTGTCAAAATTAACCTTTCTTT
Organism: Pseudoalteromonas sp. DY56-GL79; assembly: GCF_041414765.1. Lineage (NCBI taxonomy): Bacteria > Pseudomonadati > Pseudomonadota > Gammaproteobacteria > Alteromonadales > Pseudoalteromonadaceae > Pseudoalteromonas > Pseudoalteromonas sp. DY56-GL79. Next base: position 128,450 of record NZ_JANHZS010000018.1, read on the forward strand.
CGTAGCAGCGACTTTATGTCGCGACTGATTTTATGACTTTATGTCGAGGTTCTTTCTGTAGGCTTATATCACGGTCTTTTTATTGTGCAGATCCTGTCGCCGTTATTGGTTTTCTATCGCGGGATAAACCCGCTGCTACGAGTTTGGCGTAGCAGCGACTTTATGTCGCGACTGTTTTTAAGCTTTTATGTCACAGGATTCTTTCTGTGAGTTTATGTCACGGTCTTTTTTATTGTGAAGATCCTGTCGCCGTTATTGGTTTTCTATCGCGGGGTAAACCCGCTGCTACAAGTTTGACGTAGCAGCGACTTTATGTCGCGACTGTTTTTATGCCTTTATGTTGAGGCTCTTTCTATAGGCTTATGTTACGGTCTTTTTTATTGTGCAGATTCTGTCACCGTTATTGGTTTTCTATCACGGGATAAACCCGCTGCTACGGATTAGGCGTAGCAGCGACTTTATGTCGCGACTGTTTTAAGCTTTTATGTCACAGGATTCTTTCTGTGAGTTTATGTCACGGTCTTTTTTATTGTGAAGATCCTGTCGCCGTTATTGGTTTTCTATCGCGGGGTAAACCCGCTGCTACAAGTTTGACGTAGCAGCGACTTTATGTCGCGACTGTTTTTA
>NZ_JANHZS010000018.1:129082-131355 GCF_041414765.1 Pseudoalteromonas sp. DY56-GL79
CCGTTATTGGTTTTCTATCGCGGGGTAAACCCGCTGCTACAAGTTTGACGTAGCAGCGACTTTATGTCGCGACTGTTTTCATGACTTTATGCCGAGGTTCTTTCTGTAGGCTTATGTCACGGTCTTTTTTTATTGTGCAGATCCTGTCGCCATTATTGGTTTTTTCTCGCGGGATAAACCCGCTGCTACGAATTAGGCGTAACAGCGACTTTATGTCGCGACTGTTTTCATGACTTCATGCCGCGACTGTTTTCATGACTTCATGCCGAGATTCTTTCTGTAGGCTTATGTCACTGTCTTTTTTATTGTGCAGATCCTGTCACCGTTATTGGTTTTCTATCGCGGGATAAACCCGCTGCTACAAGTTTGGTGTAGCAGCGACTTTATGTCGCGACTGTTTTCATGACTTCATGCCGAGATTCTTTCTGTAGGCTTATGTCACGGTCTTTTTTATTGTGCAGATCCTGTCACCGTTATTGGTTTTCTATCACGGGATAAACCCGCTGCTACGAGTTTGGCGTAGCAGCGACTTTATGTCGCGACTGTTTCTACAATTTTATGTAAAGGCGACCCCATGACGCTTCTGCTGACGGACAAGCCTGGGTCTAGGCGGGAGGGTGACTATCAAACTTCCGAAAAAGACTAAAAACCGTTAAACTTAAGATCTTTAGTATACTCAATACGTTGACTACAGTATGAAATCTCATTTAGGCCGAAGAGCATTTTCCACTATGGAGCTTCATACCTTGTTTAACGGTTATATCTACTCAGATGAAAAACTAAAGCGTGAACAGCCTAAACATTGGCATTTTTGGCTACCTTTACTGAGTTATTACACCGGTGCGTATAGTGATGAAATTGGCTCACTCACACTTGATGATGTTTACTACAAAGACCACGTTCATGTATTTCACTTTAACACCCATGGTAAAATTCAACCGCGAGTGGTGCCTATTCATCCTGCATTATGGCAAGCAGGTTTAGAGCAATATCTAGCATTAGTAAAACAACAAGAATATCGACGTCTTATGTTTGATTTACCTGCAAAAACTGGTCGTTATAGTGAGAAAGTTAGAATATGGTTTTCTGGAGAGGGTGAAAGACAAGGGTATCTACAAAAATGTGGTTTACCCAATGTTGATCAGCAAGGAATGAAAACGGCGATCAGCAGTTTACGACTAAACTTCGAGCAACAAATCAGAATATCAGCTATTCAGCTCGGGACTAAAGACAGTTTTCAATATTTATTGGGTTTAAAGCAAGATGGACATGAAGTTACGTGCCCACCTTTTCACTTGCTCAAGCAGGTTATTTCTCCGATCCGGGTTATTAATCCTAATATCACATGGCAACGCTTTTTGGAGCGACACTAAAACGTAGTACTCAGTTACTACCACTTCTTACGTCAAGCGCATTATTATTTGCAAGATAAGTTAAGCAAGTAACACGCAGCATAGACGCCAAGTTTTTGATCTCACCATGACGTTCAATCACTTCCTGGTAAAGTAAAGAAATAAACTCGGCAAGACCCAGATCTTCCCGTTGAGCTATGGTTTCTAATACTTGCCATATTTCATTTTCTAACGCGAGGCTAGTAACAGCTCCTTGAATACGAATAGAACGTTTGGCTACTTCGTAACGATGAGGCTCAGTTGATGCGTAGAGTTCACACATATAAATTCCGTAGGTAAAGTAATGGCAAAAATGATCCACTCAATGATCAGAGTAAAAGACGCTGATCGCTCAATTAAATTTTATCATGATGTATTTGCGTTAGTAGTGAAACGACGTATCGACTTTAATGATTTTTCTCTTATCTATCTTGGCAACGATGAAACTTCGTTTGAATTGGAGCTAACTTGGAATCATGACACCACTGTAGATTATACAATCGGTAATGGCTATGGGCATTTGGCTTTCGCCACAGATAGCTTGCAGGCTGTCTACAACAAGGCTCAAGAGAATAGTTATTGCCCTAAAGAAATCAAAGATTTTTATAATCAAAATGTATTAATAGCAAGATTCTTTTTTATTAAAGATCCTGATGGTTATGATATTGAAGTAATTGAAAAAAGCGATGTGTATCGGTAGTAACGGGTTTATCCCGTGACCAAGGTTGGTGAGTTGTGACATCAAATCTTACAGGATTCGTGACGCAAAGGCGTAAAAACAATCGCGACCTAAAGTCGCTGCTACGAATGTGGATAAACCTGTAGCAGCGGGTTTATCCCGCGACCAAAGTTGGTAATTTCGATATAAAATCGTTAAAGATG
>NZ_JANHZS010000019.1:0-128859 GCF_041414765.1 Pseudoalteromonas sp. DY56-GL79
GTAGGTTTTTTCTGTTCTAATGCTGTAACCACGCATACGCATTTCTTCCTGAATACCTTTCAGAAATGGGCTTTTTATACTCATGATAACTCCTTACCTTACTTGACTGTATATATATACAGTATTATCTGGGGTTCTCGGATATCAAGGAAAATAATGAAAAATTTTTTGCGCGTTTACGCATGAATAAATTAAAAATATTATTGTTTATCATAAGGTTATTTATCTGCGATTTGAGATAATAGGTTTGGGAAACGCGCATGCGCATTTTTCCAGATGGTATATTTAGCCGAATGCTGATAAGTTCTTTGCATACTGATAGTTAACTGTGCGCGTTTTCACTGGTCCAACGAGGTAAACGCGCATGCGCACGAATAAAATGTTATATTTTTCTGGAGTGTGGTGATGTTAAATCAAATTGAACAATGGATTGATCAAACAAATATTGAATTCAAAGGGCAAAGGGTTTGTTGCTCTCAATTTTTTGACGATTTTGAAGGTTTTTACCCTTTGTCATTTCTAAAGCAAGCCTACTTTGTAATAGTAGATAAAATTCCAAAACCAAATTTTCCCGAATTACGTCAAATGGGGTTGGGAGATTTTATAGATACGGAAGTTGATGGCATCACATATAAAAACACTTATTATCTCCTTCCGCACATAGCTTCAAATTTACGTATACATTTTCATGAACTGGTTCATGTAGCGCAATGGAACTATTTAGGAGCTGTTCCTTTTATAGAACGTTACATTAGTGAAATCCAAACATTAGGTTACGAAGGCGCCCCCTTAGAAAAAATGGCATACGCCTTTGATCATCACTTTAGCAATGGTGGCGAGAAGATCGATGTACCTAGCTATGTAGCACAAAAAATATAACAAGCCATTGCAGTGCGGGACTTTTAACAGTTGGCTTTCCTCACTGCGTTCGTTATTTTAGCCAACTATTAAAAGCCCCTGAATGGGGCGTTATGAGTCGCACAAATATTAGGCGTTGGATGAAGAATGAATAATACAGGAATAGTTAAAAACCCTTTGTCAGTGATCGCTATATTTGCTGGAGTTGCTGAGATAAGTGGCACAGGGGTTCTCCCTTTCATAGATGCAGAAAACCAAGAGCTTTACATATGGTTCTTGATGCTTTTTCCATTTACTTTGGTTCTTTTGTTTTTTGCAACACTTAACTGGAATCATAAAGCCCTTTACGCGCCATCTGATTACAAAAGTGATGAATCATTTCTAGAAAGTGCAAATGGTAGTAAGTCGCAAAGAGAAGGCATTGCTTCGATGGAAAAGGTAATAGAGGCTAAAGTTCACGAAGTTCTTAATGCTTCAGATGATGTCCATGGTGAAGATAGAAAGAAAAGCATTGCTGAGAAAATAACCGAATCGATTAAAACAAGTGCATTCATAACCGTCGATGCAAGGTCTTTTACTGGTGACGCAGGTGATAGTTTCGATCTCCCCTACGTTGGGTTTTCCTCATTAGATAGCCTAACTAATGAGGTATATTTCCTAATTGAAAGTCATGTAAGACCATTTGAATATGGTCATTCTTGGGTGCTTAAAAACGATAAAGGTGAAGTCATTAAGAACTCTAGAATGATTACTAAAACAAAAATCGGCGTACCATGTACAGATAGTCGTGGACTTAAAGAGGTCGGGATTTTGCCTGGCATGACAATTACTGTGAGCAAGCCATGACTCATAACAAACAACTGCAGCGGATCAATTTACGCTTCGCTTTAATTGCCCGCTGAGTTGGGCGTTAAATAAAAGAATGAGGGTTGTGAGAGCTTCTAAGTTGACTGCTTTTTTATCGGGGTTGCCATTAGGCGCGTATTTGGCGTTTCTTTGGTCGGCTCAGATTGTCGAAGATTCGCATCAAAAAGTGGCAAATTTTTTCTTTGTGGGATATTTCCTTTCGGCGTCTGTCTTTTTTGTTATTGGTTTGAAAAGTATAAAAAGCAGGCTGGATATGTCTCACCAAGATTTCTTTGGTGATCCGATAGGATTTATTAAGTTGTCTTGGGAGTTGATGGTTAACGACTTCTTTAGAATGATGCTCTTTGCATCGGGAGTCATAGTGGGAGTTGGGTTGTGGAAGGCTGGTGCAATAATTTAACAATGCCATGCATGCGACAAGCGCATGATGGCGGGCGTTATGTTTCAAGGAGTCATTATCTATGCCAGACATTGGTGCCATTTCAGCAGGGATAAGCTCTATTAAAGTTGCTATAGATATAGCCAAGGAACTAAAGGGGGCCACATCTGCAATAAAAGATGCTGAGATTAAATTGAAGATGACAAATAGCTGACACCCATCACAATTAGCATCCAAACTGAGGTAGTGAAGTAAAAAAGTATGTAAACACCTCAATCACTGGGTACAAAAACGTTTTTCGGTAGGCCAATTCTTATCGCCTAGGCATATTTCTGCACCAAGACTGGGTTATCGCGCACGACAACACGCTGTAAATACAATAGTAAGAAATTCTAGCGTTGAGAATGTGAGTTTTGCTAAGCCAAAAAGCGCTCGCAGTTTGTTAGGTTCGTCCGTCGTCGTTTTTGAAGTGTTTCGCAGTAAGCGGTTATTGTCCGCTCTCGACCAACTGCACCGTGAAATACCCGTGAAAATTGCGTAGTGAGTTTTATCCAGTTCTCCGGATCTATATTTAGTCGAGTGAGTATGGGTTGTGCTTCGTTAATGTAGCCTCGCTTGTCGGCGCGAATGCATTTGCCCGTGAGCTCAACTAATTCAATATAGGATTTGAGCTCAAAAGGCAGGCCTTTAGGCATATGTTTTCGTGGGCTGCCAGCGAAGCGTAATAGACTTTTTGGTTGTTTACCTAATTTCGCATGGTCGATTCGTTTTTTGATGCTGGTGTAGTCTGAGGTTTCAGGCGTTGCGGCGATTTTGGCTCTAATGGGGTTTAAGTCTACATATGCCAAACAAGCAGCCAGTGCAGCTTCATCCAGTAATGCTTGGGATTTAAATCGTCCTTCCCAAAATCGGCCTAGAGTCATTGATGACACCCATCGTTATTTGTATCTATGCTGACAACGCGACAAATAGCTGACACCCATCACAATTAGCATCCAAACTGAGGTAGTGAAGTAAAAAAGTATGTAAACACCTCAATCACTGGGTACAAAAACGTTTTTCGGTAGGCCAATTCTTATCGCCTAGGCATATTTCTGCACCAAGACTGGGTTATCGCGCACGACAACACGCTGTAAATACAATAGTAAGAAATTCTAGCGTTGAGAATGTGAGTTTTGCTAAGCCAACAAGCGCTCGCAGTTTGTTAGGTTCGTCCGTCGTCGTTTTTGAAGTGTTTCGCAGTAAGCGGTTATTGTTCGCTCTCGTCCAACTGCACCGTGGAATACCCGAGAAAACTGCGTAGTAAGTTTTATCCAGTTTTCCGGTTCTATATTTAATCGAGTAAGAATGGGTTGAGACTCACAGATATAGCCTCGCTTGTCGGCGCGAATACATTGGCCTGTGAGTTCAACTAATTCAATATAGGATTTGAGTTCAAAAGGCAGACCTTTTGGCATATGTTTTCGTGGGCTGCCAGCAAAGCGTAGTAGGCTTTTTGGTTGTTTTCCCAGCTTCGCATGGTCGATGCGCTTTTTGATGCTGGTGTAGTCTGAGGTTTCAGGCGTTGCGGCGATTTTGGCTCTAATGGGGTTTAAGTCTACGTAAGCGAGACAAGCGACCAACGCCGCCTCGTCCAGTAATGCTTGGGATTTGAATCGTCCTTCCCAAAACCGGCCTGTACAATTATCTTCTTTATTTGCTCGCCGGGCGATGTCTTCGTTAAGCACTCGCATAAACCAGCTAATATCTGCGAGTCTTTCTCTGTACTTATCAACCAGCTCATCGAGCATCAATTGCTCCGAATCATTCAGTGGCTCATCTTCAATAAACTTTTGGCTTATCCAATTACCTTTAAACAACTTGTGCCACCGTATCAAAATCGCTTCATCCGACAGACGCTTAGCCTTTGTATCATCAACATATAAAACAATATGAGTGTGATTACTCATCACGGCATAAGCACAAATATCAATACAAAACACGGAACCCAACATCAGGAGCTTTTCTTCAACCCAATCCCGGCGGTGTTCGTATGATTTGCCAGTAAGTTTATCTTCACCGCAGAGAAAGGCACGCCTTACGCAGCGGGAGATACAGTGGTAGTATTTAGTGTCGGTTAGACTGATTTGTTTTTTACGGGCAGTAGCCATAGTTTGTTTTTCTCAATCCTTTGAGTGCAGAATTAAAGCTTAGGCGGTATCTTAGGAAGGTGCAAATTAGTGGTGGGTGTCAGCGATTTGTTGTGAGCGATTTGTTGTGGTTTTTGATTTTAAATATGATTATCTGGGGATTCTTCAGAGTAAAGCGTTATGTGAATAAATGACATGAGCGAATCTGTAGTAAAAGAAGTATTAATCAAAGCAATTAAAGAACTAGAAGAGGCTGGCGACTTAGTCGTTGTAAACCCGGTTGAAAATGCTATTGCGAACAAACTGTATTCAGTTGTGCAAGAAGTATCTCCAAATATGCTTACTGCTCCTGAACTTGGCGGTATTATCAATACTTTAAATGCACATAGATTGGGTTTCGGTTTAGATGACAACGATTTTCAAACTATTATTGGGTTAACCAAAGAAGAGCTTAGTGCAGCTGCAAGTAAGTTAAAAATAGCAAAATGGTAAATCACATAACAAACACAGCAACCGAAAACCGCAAGCAATGGCCTTGGAAAGCAGGCCATTAAGACGCTTGCGTTTCCGGTTGTGTGGGCGTTATGCCCATCAGGTTTTGGAGTGTTGAATGGATATAGATGAAAATAAAATAGATGAAGCAGCTTTAGCTTTATTACATCTCACTTTGCATGATTATGGCCGAGCTTGGAAACAAATTGACTGGGAAGTTATGAATAGGCTTTATGAAAAAGGTCTAATTTGTGATCCGGTTGGTAAGGCAAAGTCAGTGCAATTGACCGATGAAGGCATTAAGCAATCAGAAGAGTTATTCAAAAAGCTTTTTTCAAAATAGAAGCTATTGGTCATATAACAAAGCAAATTAAAAGCTCGGACAAAAAACAGTTGGCTTTGTTCGTGCCTCACAAATTTTAGCCAACTATTTTTAGCCGTTTATTTGCGGCGTTAGCCCATAGAAACTTTTATGCGAAATTTGCCTAATACAGCCGCTGACTTAAAACGTTTTTGTCCAAAAATAAGTTTATTTGACCGCCCGCTGTTCGCCTTTTCGGCCATTAATCAGTTACGGACGGTCAGATTTGGTTGAACTCATAACCCAAAACTGCCAGATTGTGCTTGAGCCAGCATCAGATCACTTTGTCGACGTACTCAAGTATTAAGCCAAATTAATATAGTAGAGGCCGTAGCCCACGATAAATGCAGGCACTGCAGAGTAGATGGTGGCAAATAGCGCCGCCCTTGGTGCCAATGCTATCGCTGGAAATAACGCATCGCCATCGTTAGCAACGGCATTGGCTGCAAGGGCACTAAATGGCACGACGCCTTGCAGGTACAGCGTTGTAACAACAATTTGGGGGCCACAGCCTGGTAATAATCCGACAATAATGGCCACCAGTGGTGCATACAGCGCATAGTCTTTAAACCAAACCGCGAGATCAAGCCCTAAATACGCGGTAGATAGCTCGTAAAGCAAAAAGCTTGCAACGACCCAAGCGGTCACAAAGTGCGTGTCCTGTAGTACTCTAGTGAGTTTTGACGGAGGGTCGCATTCACCTTCTTCACAGGTGATATCTTTATAGCTTACGCCTTTTGAATTAAGTGCCCACACACACACAGCAAAAAGACACAATGCTGCTCCAAGCCAAGCGATTTCCGTATCAAAAGGTGCTAAGTCGACGTTAAAAGCAATCGCGAGCGCAATTGCAAGGCTAGGTAGTAAGCCCAGCTTCCAAACCTTACGGCTTAGACTAAACGCACGGCTCGCGTGTAAGGTTTCTTCTTCGACCTCATTGATGGTCTGCGGGACACAAAAATCGGGTTTATGAATTAAGTGCACACATAGCCCACTCACGATACCCACACCAACGCCCATCGCGATGATAGTGAGGCCTGTCAGCGGCTCTTTGGCGAGTAGCAAAAACGCTGCATCTCCCATCGTCGCAGTAAGTACAGCGACAACTGAAGCAAAGCTTGCTTGTTTTTTGGTAAACTGGGTGACCACGATAATCGCGCCACCACAGCCGGGTAGTGCGCCCAATATTGACGCCATGGCTATTTCGAGAATAGGGGATTTGGTACTCAGATAGCTGAGATTAAGCTGTGGAATTCTGTCAACAAGAAAGTAGTACACGAGCAGGGTAGCGGCTACAAAGACGCTGACTTGAAAGAATGCATCACTCAGCGCACTGACCACAATTGGTCTCGCCGTTTCAAATGCCATTAGTACAATAATAACGAGGGGGAAAATCAACCGCTTGTTGAACAATAAACTCACCTTAGCGCCATGTGCTGGTTGAGAGTATCGAAGTAGAGATGAAAACATAAAGTGCAACCCGTGTATTGTCTAAGTTGCACTTTAATTTCATTTTAAATGAAAATCAATGTCATTTGCATTATTTTCTTTGGAACTCTGCGGTTGCTTTCCATTTCGGCCATGCATCTTGCTCAGAGACATCGTAGCCAACTTTAAAGAACAGCTGTAGATCCTGTATCGCGCCGCTTAAATCCCACTCTTCACGGTAGCGATCGCAAGGCTGATGATAACAACCGCGCAATACTAAGCCCATACGTTTACGGTAGGTTTCAGTCTCTTCGTCACGTGCTTCGGTTCCACCACCGGCGTACATTGCAGGCACACCCATGTTCGCAAATGCGAAGTGATCAGAGCGATAGTAACCACCAGCGGCAGGACGTGGATCCCCTGAAACGACGCGGTCTTGCGCTTTTGCTGCGGTTTCTAGCATTTCATCAAGTTCCGATTTACCAATACCAACTACGCTGATGTCTTTTACTTTACCCAATAAATTTAGGCTATCCATATTGATGTTAGCAACGGTTTTCTCTGCTGGAATAACAGGGTTTGCAGCATAAAATTTTGAGCCTAACAGACCTTGCTCTTCAGCCGTTACGGCCAAAAATGTAATTGAACGGTTAGGGCGAGTTGGTAGTTTAGTAAAGGCTTCAGCTACCTCAATCATACCGCCTGTACCGCTAGCATTATCATGTGCGCCGTTATAGATCTGATCGCCTTTACGGTTTGGATCGGTACCTAAATGATCCCAGTGTGCTGAGTAGATGATGTGCTCGTCAGACTTTTTGCTACCTGGTAAGGTGGCGATAAAGTTATACGAAGTTGATTTTTTGATGGTGTTTTTGACGGTAACTGACGCGCTTAGGTTGCCCATATCAACGTGGTATGCGCCTTCAGCAGCTTTTTTCTTTGCTGTGTCAAAATCAAGTCCAGCCTTTTGAAATAGCTCTTTAGCAACGTCTACTGTTACCCAACCTTCAACCGCAACGCGGTCCATATTGTTATTTTCTTTTTGGAAGCCAAACTGTGGGCCACTCCAAGAGTTTTCTACTACGCTCCAAGGATAAGAAGCTGGCGCTGTTTCATGAATAATGATCGCACCTGCTGCGCCTTGGCGTGAAGCTTCTTCGTATTTATACGTCCAACGACCATAATAGGTCATAGCTTCACCGGTAAATTTACCCGAGTCAGGATTAGCAAAGCCAGGATCGTTTACTAGCATCACCACTGTCTTGCCTTTCACGTCTAGGCCTTCGTAATCATTCCAGTCGTACTCTGGAGCATTTACGCCATAGCCAACAAAAACCAGCTCTGAATCTTTGATTGACTCGAGTTCACTGATACGGGCTGAGCCCATCACCATGTCTTTTTTATATTCGTAGTTTTTGCCACCGATTGTTAACGTCATATTAGGATCGGCTTCAAGCGAAACAAGCGGCACTTCTTGTAAGAAGCTGTTGCCATTTCCTGGCTGATAGCCAAGCGCTTTAAAATGTTTGGTTAAATAGGCAAGCGTTAGCTCTTCACCTTTTGTTGACGGAGCACGGCCGCCAAATTCGTCAGAGGCAAGGGTTTTAATATGGGCTCTGAGTTGAGCATCGTTAATACTATTATATGCAGTATCGATGTCTTGGGGGCTATTGCTAGTGCTAACACAGCCCGCCAGCACCGCCATAGATAAAGCGCTAAGCGTCAGTTTAAGTTTCATAATTGCCTTTCTTTTACTTGTTAGGAACCCATAAGTAGTAACATAAAATGCGTAAAAGTTCGAGCGGGACAAGACGGCTAGAAAGGCATTAATTATCCGAAGCTCAGGTTAATTACCTTAATTCTAGCATGCGATTTAGCCTGTTACGCTCATTTACAATTGGCTTTTGCCAAGTATCAGGCGCTTCAGTAAAATAGTCGGCTAATTGCATGATAAGTATCTCAATCAAATGAAAAAGTTTACAGCGCCTGAGGCGTGGCAGGTTGCATGTTTACATGCTGAGCCGTTTTCCCATTTAAATCAGCTTTTTGACTTAAAAAGCCAACAAGACTGGCCAAGCCCCCAGTGGCTGTCTTCGCACGTAAACAGCATTAGCTTGCAACAGTATGATACCCGCTTTGTGGCCGATGAAACGATAGACTTTGGCGATAAATACTATGAAGAGATTATCTTTGAAACCCACCAGGTACCGACGCGTAGTCAAAATTGGCACGACTTATTTGGCGCGTTGATTTGGTGTTTATTCCCAAAAACAAAAGCTTTGTTAAATGCCCTACATATCGAAGAAATAGCACAGTTTGGTTTAAAGCAGCGGAGTAAAAAGCGCAATGCGTTAACACTCTTTGATGAGTGTGGTTTGGTGTTGGCAATCGATGATGATAAATGGCGTGATGCCCTTAAATCACACCAATGGCAGAATGTATTTTACGATAATCGCTCAGAATGGCAGCAAAACCTAAAGCCTTTTGTATTTGGCCATGCAAACTACGAGATGCTAACCAATCCTTTTATTGGGCTAACGGGAAAACTGGTGTGTATCAATGTTGATACCGCATTTTGGAAACTTTCATTGAGCGAACAATATCGTTGGTTAGATGATAAATTGGTCGCACTGATCAATGATGGGCTGCTTGAAGACAATACCAAAATGTCACCCATTCCGCTGCTTGGGATCCCAAACTGGCATGAGCCACAAGATTTAGAATTTTATCAAAATACGGACTATTTCAGGCCGAAAAGAAGGAAGTAGCATGATAGCTATCAATGGATTAAAAAAGCGCTTCGCCCTGACTCGCGAACATAAAAAGAAAAAGAGTCAAACGGATCCTCGCGAGCGTGAGGGTTTTTTTCATAGTGTAGAAGAGGTCAATCTACACTGTGGGCAAGGTGAAGTACTCGGATTGCTCGGCCCCAATGGGGCGGGAAAAACCACCACTTTGCGTATGCTATCAACTGCGCTGACGCCGGATGCCGGCACTATCTTAGTGGATGGTCAGGATATTGTGAAAAAGCCTGTTGTTGCACGCAAAGCCATCGGTTTTCTATCAGGGTCAACAGGGTTATATGGACGTCTTACTGCCAAAGAAAATGTTGAATACTTTGCACGACTTCATGGTTTAAAAGGCAAAGCATTAAAAGCGAAATGTGATGAGCTGTTTCAGCGCTTAGAGATGGAGACCTTTTTAGATAAAAGGGCTGAACACCTATCGACCGGTATGAAACAAAAGACCAATATTGCACGGGCGGTGGTACATAGCCCTAAAGTCGTGGTACTAGATGAGCCTACGACTGGCCTTGATATTATGACCACACAAACGGTTATCTCTTTTATTCGCGACCTCAAAGCGCGTGGTACACCCGTTATATTTTCTACCCACCATTTAGATGAAGTCGCGTTATTGTGCGATAGAGTGTCTGTTATCGATAAAGGGATCACCTGTTTTGATGGCAGTTTGGCTGAGTTTAAAGTGAAGGGGCAAAGTGAAGAGCTAAATCAAGCATTTTTAAATTTGGTAACGGGAGCACAGCATGTTTGAGGTATTTTTAAAAGAAATTAGAGAGCTGCTGCGCGACCGCAAAACACTGTTTTTTGTGATTGCACTGCCAATGTTAGTATTTCCTGTGATTATGGCTTTAGTCGGCTTTATGGCTTCACAAGCCGCCATGGAAGCGAAGCAAGAAGTTCATACGTATTACATCGCAAATGAAGCCTATGCTGAAAAGTTCTCAGAGCAGGTTTTTTATCATAAAAGTTTTAAAAAATATGCTGGTGAGCTCAAGCTTGATAGCGTCGAAGCATTGAGTGATGCGGTACGAAGTGGAGTGATCGATGTTGGGGTTTTTATTCCATCCGATCCGGTTGAAAATCTGGAGTCTGGCGTAAAAAGTGAATGGAAAATCGTGTTTAACGATGCGCAATCTATCAACTTTATATACGACCGTTTATCTAAACTTGCTAAGAAGTTTTCTGATGAACTCAGAGCGGCGAAGTTAACCTCACTGGGGTTGTCGCAAGCGGAGCAAGCGGCAGTGCTGCAACCTATATCGATTACTAAAGTGGATACTGCTGACAAACGCGAAAATTTAGGCGAGAAGTTAGGTGCGTTTATCCCTTACATGTTAATTCCGTTGGTATTGATGGGGGCAAGCTATCCAGCTATTGATTTAGGCGCTGGAGAGAAAGAGCGTGGCACCTTAGAGACGCTGTTATTAACACCAATCTCACGCACAGAGCTGGTGTTAGGTAAATTTTTAACCGTATTGAGCAGTTCAATATTCTGTGCGCTTATCACGGTTTCCAGTATGGCGCTGTGGATAGGAATTGCCAGTAGCTTTGTCGAGCTAGACGTGATTAAAAACGCCTTCTCGTCGGTTGCATTAATAGACTTTGTGTTGATTTTTGCGTTGTTGCTTCCTGTTGCTGTGATGCTTTCGTCGCTAACACTTGCCATTTCAATTTACGCCAGAACCTTTAAAGAAGCTCAAAACTACATGGGGCCGCTCAGCATGGGGATCTTCATTCCCATTGTGATGTCTTTAATGCCAAATATGGAGTTAACCGCAAAAACCGCATTGATCCCAATTACCAATGTCGCATTAGCGATTAAAGAAATCATCAAAGGCACGGTTGATTATGGCTACGTCGCATTAATTTTTGGCGCTTCTGCCGTTCTAGCGGCGGGGTTACTCGTGTGCTGCGTTAAATGGTTTAATAAAGAAACCGTATTGTTTAGGTAAAGCTTCAGTTAGGTGTGAGTCATTGAGAATTATGGCGTTTTTCTGTACGATAAACGCCTTATTCAGCATTTAACTTTTTGTAATTTAGCGTGCTGTTTATCTGGATAGCTTGCGCAAGTCGTAGGTTTCAATATTAGTCACTCAAGGAATGTAGGATGACATCAACCTCGGTACTTAAGTCAGTCAGTGAATCGGTTACTAACGGCATAGCCATTTTATTCTTGTTTTCGTCGGTTTTTCACTTAGCCGGGTCAAGTTTTTTGGAAGCTCTGATCTACTTAGTGATTTCTTTGTTACTATTTGCATACCGTAATCGTTTAATGTTTGACCCTGCACAAAAGCAGTTTGTTATCACTAAACAACTATCGTTATTGAATGTACGTATTCGGAGAATAGGTGAGCGTGTGATACCGCTTGCAACTGTGACTGAAGTATCTACGGGTTGTAACAAGCAACTCAATTATATTGGTATAAGTTACCTCTCAGAAAATGAGGAGCCTGCGGTCTATTCATTTTCGTGTTTACGGCAAGCTGATAAACTCAACACGCTTTTGTCGGCATCAGGTTTTGACCATAACGTTCAACCAACGGCAGGCGCAGATATAGATTCGAGGTCAGCTACGCGTTCAACTCCCACTAGCCTTGCAAGATTATTTCCTTTATTTATGAATAGCAATCGTGATATTGAAGCGCAATTCTCCGTGTTACGATGTGCACTACCGACGCCTAAGCATAAGCTGCATATTGTTTGGATGGTGGTAGGGGCTTTTGCTCTAATGACCTGCTTTATTCTTTACTCGTCACAAAATTACATAGCTGGTTTGGTATTTTTGGTGCTCACGTATTTGAGCTATTGGTTGACGTCTTTACTTATTAGTAATAAACACTATTTTGTTTACCACTCACCCTGTAACCAAATTAAGGTTGAGGAAAATAGTTTGCTGCTACCTGCGTTACTGTTTACAGATAAACAAGCACGAGAGGTAAAAAAGGATGAAGTTAACGATATTAAGGTACATTGGAACACGTTTATAGTCAGCGACTTGGATAGGTTAACCGCGTCGACTCGTCGTAATCATATTGTTGGTTTGGTCTTTGATACTGAGTATGGTGCGACGGTTTCACTCTCTGGCATGAGCGTAGAAGCTGAGCCACTCTTACTTGCGTTAACGCATTGGCAATATCCTTTGTCTATTGAACGTACGGATAAAGCGGTGTTCCCAATGGTGAGGCACTTTCAATATGGTATTCTAGTGTTTATTATCGGTATTATTGTCTGGGCAACGACTACATTTGTGATATAACACACCTGACGAAAAGCGGAGATTGTTTTCATAAAACGTCTTCTTAAGTGATAAAGCTTGGGTAATTCCCCATTTTTGGGCAACAAGTATTGTTAACAAACGGCGATTGTTTATTTCGAATATAACTTCGCTAAAAATAAGTGAAAGTACTATATATGAAGAAAAATCAGGATTGTCCTCAGGTGCTGTTTGAGGATATGTCGCGAAAAGAAGCGATACTAAAAGAGTTTAATTCGCTGAGGCCTAATAATAAGCGACGATTCTACCAGAGCATCGCGATGCTAACGGCAGTCGTATTTTTAACTTATCGCTACCCAGAAATTATTGAACAACCCGTTTTATACATCTTTTTGATTTTAATGATGAGCGTAAGCGCAGAGTCGTACGTGCAAAACAAGCGTATCAATAAACGCATCGATTTACTGCATAAGCTATTAAAAGAAGAGTGACTAGCTGATACTTGAAGAAATGAAGCCGCTGACTAAGCGGCTTCAACATTGTCGGTTTTAATATCGTCAATTTCAACTACGTTGAGGACGGATTGAACATCTGACCAATGCAGCAATTCAATACGACCTTCTTGGTTTTCAACCAGTGCCGTGCAGTTTTCTATCCAATCACCATCATTACAGTACACAATACCATCTACGACACGGATCTCCGGTTGGTGGATATGCCCGCAGATAATGCCGTCGACACCTTGCTTCTTCGCTTCATGAATTGCTGCGTTTTCGAATGCGGCAATAGCCTCTCTGGCTTTATGCACGCGTTTTTTCAGCCAAGATGCAAGCGACCAATAATGACCACCATATAAACGTCGTACGCGATTGGTCCAGCGATTTAAGAAGAGTAGAAAATCATAAGCGGCATCACCAATGATACTGATCAGTTTGTTATATCTTGTTGCCGAGTCAAAATCATCACCGTGTAGTAATAAAAACCGCTTACCTGCGGAAGTGGTATGAATAAAGGTTTTATGCACTTCGACTTTAAAAAGCGTTTGTCCTACGTAGTTTCTGAAGGTTTCGTCGTGATTACCCGGTATGTAGATAACGCGTGTACCAGATCCCGCTTTTTTTTGTATGCATTCTAATACCTGATAGTGGGATGGATCCCAAAAAAACTGGCGTTTCATTGACCATAGATCAACGATATCACCAACCAGATAGAGTACATCACATTCAGTTTTGTTGAGAAAATCTAGCAAGAACTTCGCTTTACAGTCCTTGTAGCCCAAGTGTACGTCTGAGATCCAAATACTCGGATAGTATGTTGTTTTCATGGCTTGGCTCTTTAGCGTAATAATGACAATGCTAAGAGGCAAAGATGACAGTGGCGGGGCAGTTAGGAGAAGCTAATATGACAAAAGAGCATACATCTGTATGCTCTTTTATTATACAATTTACGTAGGCTTATTTGCTTTTAATTGCATTAACGATTGTTTCAACCGCAGATCCAATATCCAGCATCAGTTTTTCGCCAGTTTGACGATTTTTCAGCTCAACCTTATTTTCATCAAGGTTACGCTCACCAATCACTAGGGTGTATGGAATACCGATAAGTTCCATATCGTTAAACATAACGCCCGGACGCTCTTTACGGTCGTCAAATAACACATCAATTCCTGCATTTTGTAGATCTGCATAGAACTTTTCTGCGATCTCTGGAATACGGTGAGACTTATGCATATTCATTGGCACGATTGCCAACTCAAATGGCGCAATAGCAACAGGCCATTTAATACCGTAATCATCGTTATTTTGCTCGATTGCTGCGGCAACGATACGAGAAACGCCAATACCATAACAACCCATGGTTAATGTTTGGTTTTTCCCTTCTTCGCCAAGTACACCAGCTTTCATTGCTTCAGAGTACTTAGTACCAAGTTGGAACACGTGACCTACTTCGATACCACGTTTGATAAGGATTTTACCTTTACCACAAGGGCTTGGGTCGCCTTCAACCACGTTACGGATATCTTCAACTGTATAAGTGCTTACGTCTCTGTCCCAGTTGATCCCACTGTAATGAACACCATCTTTGTTTGCACCGGCAACAAAATCAGCCATGATAGCTGCGCTGCGATCGACAATAACAGGCATTGAAAGACCAACAGGCCCCAAAGAGCCAGGTTTTGCACCAATAGCGTTAACAATGTCTTCTTCACTCGCCATCTCTAGCGGTGAATCCACTAGTGCTAATTTCTCAGCTTTCAGCTCATTTAAGTCATGATCGCCACGAACGATAAGCGCGACAAGAGCACGTTTACCGTCTTCGTCTGGTGTGCCATACACGATGAGTGTTTTCACACCACGGTGTGGTTTAACGCCATGTTTTGCTTTTAGCTCAGCGATGGTGAAAGCTTCAGGTGTGTCAAACGTATTAAGTTCTTTACTTGGCGCTGGGCGAGCTTCAGTTGGTGCAAGTGCTTCTGCCTTTTCAATGTTTGCAGCGTAGTCACTTTCATCACTGAATGCGATTGCATCTTCACCAGATTCTGCAAGTACATGGAACTCATGCGATAGGTTACCGCCAATTGAACCACTGTCAGCAATAACAGGACGGTAGTCAACGCCTAAACGATCAAAAATGTTACAGTAAGCTTGGAACATCTTGTGATACGTTTTTTCAAGACACTCATCAGTCATATGGAATGAATAGGCATCTTTCATGGTAAATTCACGTGCGCGCATCACACCAAAACGTGGACGAACTTCGTCACGTACTTTCGTACTGACTTGATAAAGTGTGATCGGCAGTTGCTTATAGCTGTTGATTTCGCGACGTACAAGATCAGTGATCACTTCTTCATGCGTTGGACCAAGTGCAAATGGACGGCCATGACGGTCATTAATACGAAGTAGTTCAGGACCAAACTGTTCCCAACGGCCTGACTCTTCCCATAGCTCTGCAGGCTGGATCACTGGCATTAGCAGCTCAATCGCTCCCGCTTTGTCCATTTCTTCACGGACAATTCTCTCTACTTTGCGGAAAACTTTTAGACCTGATGGTAGCCAAGTATAAAGACCTGAAGCCAATTTACGGATCATACCCGCTCTAAGCATTAGCTGGTGGCTTACCACCTCTGCATCAGACGGCGTCTCTTTTAGAGTCGCTAATATATATTCACTCGTACGCATTCTTATTCCAGTATAAGTTACTTATTGTTCTCTTATTGGCGGCTATTCTAGCAGTGCAGTAGCCGCTTAAAAAGCTTTAATACCTAAACATCTTCATAATTTATAAGTTTATTGGCAAGCCGCTGAGTTTGCTATTTTGCTAACGAAATTTCAGTGACATGGTTATGCTCACCATCTACTGTCCAGCGGATATTAAAATCATACAAACTCATACCATAGCCCTGCTGTGATGTGCGTTTCTTTTTATAAGCTGGACGAGGATCTTGCTTCAGTACATTAGCAATGAATTGCTGAAGTTCAGGATAGCTTTTTTGTTTTTCAATAAAAACAATAGCCTCGTCTGAGAAACTAACAGACATTTGCGTTTCTGGCCGAGTATCAGCAAAGCCAGCTGTGGCATCCACCAAGGCATCTGAATAGGGAAGGTACGGCTTAATGTCAATGATTGGTGTACCGTCCAATAAATCCACGCCGGAGAGCAACAGATCCAGCTGACCATTTTTATATTCTACGCCCTCAAGCTTTACTGCACTCATGCCAATCCCGTTGGGTCGAAAAGTCGCTCTAGTCGCAAACACGCCTTTACGTTCATTGCCACCGAGTCTCGGAGGACGTACAAGTGCAGAGTAACCCTTATCAGCGGTTTCATGAAAGCGAAACAATAACCAAATATGCGTGAACGCTTCAATACCACGAACAAATTCTTCGCGATTGAATTCACCAACAAATCTAAGCTTGGCTTTTGCCTCTGGGACAAGCCTTGGTTGTCTCGGGATAGCGAACTTCTGTTTATAAGGAGATTGGATAAAGCCGATGGGCTCAATAGTGATCTGTTCCACTACGGTCTCTGTCTGAATTAAGATGAGTGAAGTTTACTATTGATCCCGACTTTCACAAAATCCTGCTCGCAATCAGCCCTGTAATGCCATGTAATTCATTTATTCAGATTTTTCGCATAACCTTGTAAATAATGGAATATTGGTGGAAGTCGCAACATGAATCGGTATACTTTTTCGGCACAAAATAGCTTACGTTCGAGTTTACGCACAGATAACGAACAAATCATTGGCACTAGAGCATACGAGTACAAGCAATTGGTCGAAGACATTAAACCAATTCAAGGCTTACGAGAAAAATTACAAGCATTTAATCGCCTGAAAAGAGATGAATGTAAATAATGGAGTTTCATAGAAAGGTTGACCAAAGCTGTCAAGAAGCGCTCTGTAAATCATCCCCTTTAAAACCTATTTTGATCCGCGCGATATCTGAGCGTAGAGCAGCGTTGCAAGCAATAATTAATGATTTAACAGAAGGGGCGGTAAGTCCAACTAAAATGGATGTACTACTCAGTCAAGAAGCGGAAAAAGTAAGCTTACAATTATTAAAAGAAGGCAACTTAAGTAAACGCGACGCGCTCGCTGCAAGTGAAAAAGCCATATTTACATTAGCAAGGAACTTGCTTTAGCGCGGCTTAACTAGCCAAATCTATCAATATCCCCGAATGATTTTTTATCTTTAGTTTCAGTTTCCATAGGCTCTACGGCCAATACATTATCTAGCTTACATTAAAGTGCAGGCCAGCAAGGCACGCGTTTTTCAAAGGACATACGGCTCTTATCAGCGCTAGATTGTAAATAAAAACAAGGTCCCTATTTTAGGGTCGTTGTCGCGAATATAAAGTCTGTGCTATATTTTAGCTGCTACCAATAACGGACAATTTGATATGGAAAATTTTATTAAATCTACTTTAATGACCTCTGTTTTATTCGTTTCACTCACAACAGGCGCATTTGCGAAAAGCGAGCCAAACATACATTTATCTACAATCGTAAATGCATCGGCTGTTGAAAGAGTTGCTCCTCAGTATCCACGTAATGTTGCGTTAGTCGGCGGGGAAGGCTGGGTTACGCTGAGTTATATCATCAATGAGGATGGTTCGGTGGCGTCTCCGATAGTGGAGAATTCATCTGGACAGAAAGGCTTCGAACGCGCTGCACTGCGAGCAATCAAACGTTGGCAATATTCTCCAGCAACAAAAGATGGTAAGCCGATTAAACAGTGCAAAAATAGTGTGATGTTTTCATTCAATATGTCAGATGCGGAAGAAGGAGCATCGCGAGGTTTTGTGAGAAGTTATCGCAACATCAATAACCTCCTTGACGAAAGTAAGCTAATAGAAGCTAAAGAACATATTGATAAACTGGCAAAAAAAGGTCGTTGGAATCGATATGAAGAAGCCTATTTTAACTTAGTAAAAGCGCGATACTTTCAACTAACAGCTGAACCTAGACAAGAACTTGAGGCGCATAGAGGGATCATCTGGCACGGCAAGGATATCGTTAAATCTGAACTCTACGCCAACGCCCTTATCAATGCAATTAAGCTCCAAACTCAGCTGCAGGAATATAAAGGAGCGCTGAAAAACCATAAAAAACTAATGGAGTTAGATGGACAAGACACTTATAAGTCAGCAGTGCAACCTGTCATAGATGAAATCGTTGCTTTGATAGCGGATAAGAACAAGATGCTTGTTATTGCCGCTGAAATCAAAAATGATGATGTCTGGACACACACATTAGCCAGACCCAATTTCGCTATCGCTGAGGTTTCAGGCGCACTTCATACTCTTGAAGTACGATGTGATAACCAGTTTTCACAATTTAAATTTGCCGAAAATATGCAGTGGAATATACCGAAAAGTTGGGGTGAGTGTAATGTCGTGGTTTTTGGTGAGCCGAATAGCTCCTTTAAACTGATAGAAGTTCAATCGTAGCTGAACTTCTATACTTTAATTTTTGTTATCAGACCTTCATGTTATTTACTATCGGACAAAGTTTCTTCTAATAGCGATTCGGTCTGGATCGCTATTTCCTTCATTTTCACCGCATAGGCTTCCAATTTTTTCTCCTCTTCGGTTTTCGCTTTAAACTGAGGAATTTGAATTGGATACCCAGCTTGGTCCATGGCGATAAAGCTGATAATACAGTGATTGGTTTCGACAAGTCGCTGCGTTTTTGGGTCGCCACAGCGCACCTGAATAAAAATCTGCATACTGGTATTTCCGGTATGGGCAATGCGCGCGGAAACTTCAACAATCTGACCCACAAGAATAGGGCGGTGGAAGCGCATGCCCGCTACTGAAACGGTAACGCAGTAGCTACCGCTCCAACCCGCGGCGCAAGCATACCCAGCTTGATCAATCCATTTCATGACCATACCACCGTGTACTTTACCGCCAAAGTTGACGTCGGTGGGCTCTGCTAAAAATCGAAAGGTGACGGATTGTTGTGGCATAGACTCAACTCTATTTTAAAAATATACGCTAAGTATAGGAAAGAAAGGGGCATTTCGCCCCAGCAATTTAGGATTTATTGGTATTACATGTTTGGATAGTTCGGACCACCAGCCCCTTCTGGTGTGACCCAGGTAATATTTTGGCTCGGATCTTTAATATCGCAGGTTTTGCAATGAATACAGTTTTGCGAATTGATGACAAACAGCTTCTCACCTTGCTCGTTTTCGTTTACTTCATACACGCCTGCGGGGCAGTAGCGCTGTGCAGGCTCATCAAACTTAGCTAAATTCACTTTGATTGGTATATCAGAATCTTTTAACTGTAAATGACATGGTTGCACTTCTTCATGGTTAGTATTCGATAAAAATACGGAAGAAAGTTTGTCAAAACTTAATTTACCATCCGGCTTTGGGTAACTTATAGTTTGCGACTCAGATGCAAGCTTAAGCTGTGCGTGATCCTGATGTTCGTCCTTAATGGTAAATGGTAGCGAACCTGAGAAAATGTTTTGGTCGATCATATTGTAGGCGCCACCCATAATACGACCTAACTTATGCATTGCTGGGCCAAAGTTGCGAGATTGATAAAGCTCATCATAAAGCCAGCTTGCCTTAAATTTGTCGGCAAAGCTTACCAAGTCTAACGGAGCGCTTTCTTGGTCTAATGCCTCAATGATGGCATCGGCTGCAAGCATACCGGACTTCATTGCTGTATGGTTGCCTTTAATTTTGGCAAAGTTGAGGGTACCTGCGTCACAGCCAATCAGTAAACCACCTGGGAAATGCATTTTAGGTAGGCTGTGAAAGCCACCTTTGGCGATTGCTCGAGCACCATAGGCAATGCGCTCACCACCTTCCAGTACACTCGCAAAGGTGTGGTGATGCTTCATACGCTGAAACTCATCAAATGGGCTTAGGTGTGGGTTAGTGTAATTTAAGTCGATGATTAACCCGACCACGACTTGATTGTTTTCAGCGTGATACATAAATGAGCCGCCATGGGTATCATTGTCGAGCGGCCAGCCTGTGCCGTGTACAACAAGACCTTCTTTATGCTTGCTTGGGTCTACTTGCCAAATTTCCTTAAAGCCGATGCCATAGTGTTGAGGAGAAGCGTCTTTATCCAGTTTAAATTCAGCTATAAGTTGTTTGCCTAAGTGGCCACGGCAACCTTCAGCAAATACGGTATATTTCGCTCTAAGCTCCATTCCAGGCATGTAGCTGTCTTTAGGTTGGCCATCTCTATCTAAGCCCATATCACCGGTAATAATACCTTTAACTTGTTGCTCTTCAACAATTAGAGAGTGGGCGCTAAAGCCTGGGAAAATTTCTACGCCAAGTTGCTCTGCTTGTTCAGCGAGCCAACGACAAACATTCCCCATGGAAACAATATAGTTGCCGTCATTTTTAAATGTTTTTGGTACCACTAGATGAGGCAGTTTGGTGGCATTGGTTTCATTTTTGAATAAATAAATGTCGTCACCCGTCACTTTCGTTGTCACAGGAGCGCCTTTTGCAGCCCAATCAGGGATAAGTTCGTCTAGTGCTTTGGTTTCAAATACTGCACCAGACAAAATATGTGCACCTACTTCTGAGCCTTTTTCGACTACACAGATCATTAATTCTTGTTGTTTTTCTTGAGCCTGTTGAGCGAGTCGGATAGCGCAAGACAGGCCCGCAGGACCTGCACCAACTATCACAACATCAAACTCCATGGTTTCGCGTTCGACCATTATTAACCTCACACTATTTGACGGTAGATTAACTAAAGAGAGGCTTTAGTTTGATTTTCGTTAAACTAAGGTTATTTGAGGTTGACGTTTACGTCAACAGGAAGTAGTCTGAAACCAATAAAATAATTTGTTGACGTAGACGTCAGCTTAGAGAATAACCAGATGATGGAGTAACCATGAAAGTACTTGTGCCAATCAAACGCGTGATTGATTACAACGTAAAGGCAAGAGTCAAATCTGACAACAGTGATGTTGATTTGAGCAATGTTAAAATGGCGATCAACCCATTTTGTGAAATCGCAGTAGAAGAGGCGGTTCGTTTAAAAGAAGCGGGCACAGCAACGGAAGTTATTGCCGTATCAATTGGCGATAAAGCTTGTCAAGAGCAGCTAAGAACTGCGCTTGCACTGGGTGCAGATAAAGCAGTTCACATTGAAACAGACGCTAAGCTTGAATCTCTGCACATTGCAAAACTACTGGCTAAGGTAGTGGAACAAGAAAGTCCAGAGCTGGTCATTCTAGGTAAACAGTCTATCGATTCTGATAATAACCAAACAGGACAAATGCTAGCGGCGTTAACTAAACGTGCTCAGGGCACTTTTGCCTCTAAAGTTGTAGTTGAAGGCGATAAAGTGCAAGTGACGCGTGAAGTTGATGGCGGTTTGCAGACGGTATCGCTATCACTTCCAGCTGTCGTGACAACAGACTTGCGTTTAAATGAACCTCGTTATGCTTCATTGCCAAATATCATGAAAGCTAAGCGTAAACCACTAGATGTAATCGCAGCGGATTCGTTAGGCGTTGATTTAGCTCCTCGTATTGAATTGGTGAAAGTGGAAGAGCCAGCTAAGCGCTCTGGTGGCGTGATGGTTGAGAGCGTTGAAGAGTTAGTAAACAAGTTAAAAACAGAAGCAAAGGTGATCTCATGAGCGTATTAGTTATTGCTGAGCACGAAAATGGTGTATTGAAACCTGAAACCGCTAAGGTGGTTGCTGCTGCAACAAAAATCGCAAGCGACATTACCGTATTAGTTGCAGGTCACAACATTGCTGAGGCTGCCAATCACGCTGCTCAGATCGCTGGCGTACAAAAGGTGGTCGCGGTTGACGATGCTTCATTCGAACATCAATTGGCAGAAAACACATCTGAGCTAGTTGTTGAATTAGCACGTGACTTTTCACACATTTTGTTTTCAGCGTCTACCACAGGTAAAAATATCGCGCCACGTGTCGCGGCGTTACTCGACAAATCACAGATCTCAGAAATTATCGATGTGATTGATGCAGACACCTTTAAGCGTCCAATTTATGCTGGTAATGCAATTGCGACTGTAAAATCATTAGACTCACAAAAAGTTATCACTGTGCGTGCATCAGCATTTGATGCCGTAGAGACTCAGGCAGCATGTGACATTGAGGATCGCTCGCAAAGTATTGCCTCTCAAGTGAGTGAGTTTGTGAGCATTGAACAAACTGAATCTGAGCGCCCTGAATTAACTGCCGCACCGGTTGTTATTTCAGGTGGCCGTGGTATGCAAAACGGTGAAAACTTTGCCTTGCTAAATGGTATTGCTGACAAACTAGGGGCCGCAATTGGTGCGTCGCGTGCTGCTGTTGACGCGGGCTTTGTGCCTAACGATATGCAGGTGGGCCAAACCGGTAAGATTGTGGCGCCTAACTTATATATTGCAGTTGGGATCAGCGGCGCTATTCAACATCTTGCAGGTATGAAAGATTCTAAGGTCATTGTCGCTATCAACAAAGACCCAGAAGCTCCCATTTTCCAAGTGGCTGATTATGGCCTTGTTGCAGACCTATTTGATGCGTTACCAGAGCTTGAACAGGCACTGTAACGCTTCTTTTTGTAGCTAGCCTACATCAAGAAAAATAATTCTGGTTGTTAAAGCCGTTGTACCTTTGGTCGCGGCTTTTTTCGTGTCTGGGATAAAAAACGGTAGGAATAAATATGTTATCAGGCTTAAATCACATCACAATAGCAGTATCTAACTTAAACACCTCACTTGATTTTTACTGCGGCTTGCTAGGGTTCGAGCTTTGGGTAACTTGGGACAAAGGGGCATATTTAACGCTTGGTGAGATATGGCTTTGCTTATCTTTAGGTGAGGTATCTCCAAGCTCAGATTACAGCCATATAGCGTTTAGTGTTGCTGCCGAAGACTTTACAACTTTTTCTAAAACAATATTGGAAAACGGGATTGGCTTATGGCAGCAAAATAGCAGCGAAGGAGACTCGCTCTATATTTATGACCCCGATCATCACAAACTCGAGATCCATAGTGGTAGTTTGCAAAGTCGGTTAAAAAGTTTGCAGCAGCAACCGTATTCAGGCCTCACTTGGTACAAAGCGGTGTGATTCTATTTTCTAGAATGCTTGTATCTTTAATTGCGCATTTTACTTCTGGTTACTGAGCTCCATAATAAAACAAAACATGATGGAGCAAAGTAATGGCAATTCAACTAAATGGCAAAGCACATGACATCGGTGGTCTTTCAGTAAACCGCGTACTTCCGCAGCGTGCGAAACGTATGGTAGGTCCTTTTATCTTTTTTGATCAAATGGGCCCCGGTAACTTCAGTGCTGGTGATGGGATCGATGTAAGGCCACATCCACATATTGGGCTTGCAACTCTGACTTATTTGTTTGAAGGTAACTTGCTCCATCGTGACTCTCTTGGTAATCAACTTGAGATCCACCCAGGGGATGTAAATTGGATGGTGGCAGGGAGCGGCATTGTACACTCGGAGAGAGAATCGTTTGAAACCAAAGGGCAATCACATACTATTCATGGTTTGCAATGCTGGGTGGCGCTACCGGAAGAAAATGCTGACGTTGAACCCAGTTTCTCACATATAAACCGTTTTGACTTGCCGACTAGGCAACTAGAAGGGGTGATGGCTAGGGTCATTATCGGCAGTGCGTATGGCTTGCATTCTCCTGTACCAACATTTTCACCTATGTTTTATGTTGATGTGATGGCAAAAGCTGGCGGACATATTGAAAGGCCTGATCAGACACAAGAGGTTGGCGTATATGTGATTTACGGCGAAGTGGTGGTGTCGAATAACTTATATAGTGCAGGCTCATTTGTATTACTTGAAGACGACGACGCGCAATTACATTTCAATGAGAATAGCAGAGTGGTATTGCTTGGTGGAGAGGCGTTTAAAAAAGTCCCTTATATTGATTGGAACTTTGTTTCTTTTAGTAAACCCCGTATTGAACAAGCGAAGCAAGATTGGCGAGAGGGCAAGTTCGATAAGATCCCCGGTGATAAATTGGAGCATATTCCTTTGCCTTAGGGTGATAAAAGTACACCCAAATAGAACATGCTCTCTTTTATCTATTAATAGTCGTAACTAATATGCTGGAAGAAGCGTACGTTGATGTCTTGCTTTTCAACATTAACAGGAAGTTGCGCAACAAAGCGTTTGATAGCCGTTTCTACGTGATTCATAAAACGACCATAGCCCATGTCTTTTTTGTCTTTGTCATTGGCAACGATGACAAAGCGAATGGTGTCCACTAGGTTTGCTTCGTTAAACAGTGAGTAAATTTGATTGTCACCGGAGCCAGTATCAAAACTCAGCTTTTGTAGCTCTCGGTTAGTATCGGACTTATCGATTTTGGCGCTTCTGACGATAGGCAGACGGCCATCGGCTACCATTGCTACCATATTGAGCTGTTTATCGGCGCAAGAAGAAAGAAATGCATCTTCTATTGTGCGATAGAATTGTCCGTAATCACCAGGGCGCATTTGGCTTTGGAACTCTGTTTTTATTGCACGTGACACTGGAATGTTAAAGGTCGCATAAGTCATTTCGCTATATTCTTCTGGTAACGTGCAGTTTCTGGCTTGATAACGTGGGTAAAGTGCACGCAACTTATAGCCATACGACTCTTTGTCGCCTTTCGCTTTGGCAAATAGGTCATAGGTTAAATGTTGATGGTCTCGCACTCTAAACTGAGGCTCTAGCGGAGAAAAGCCTTCTTTAAGTGCATCAAGCACCTTTTTCACTTTGCTGTGAAAGGTCGCTGCATTGGCGCGTAATTCATTTCCCGTGGCTAAAAATAATAAGCGGATTTTACGCGCTTGGTATCCGTCATTGAGATAAGTTTGGTGCGCTTCGTGGAACTTAGGATTATAGAAAAACAAAATCTGCTTTTCTGTTTGCATGGTATAGGCTTCGTCATGGTAACGCACCACCGGCAATTTATCGTTCGCAATTACATGTACATTATGCAGCTCATATTCGTCACACAGTGCGAATAGCTGACGAGACAAACGCTCGTAACACGCGCTGCTGGAGTCAAAACATGCATAGAATGCATCATCCGGTTTAAACTCAGCAAGAATATAGTGATTGTTCCTAGCCTTAGTTGATATATAAACACGATTCAAATTCATTGAAGCCATTACTTTTGTCCTTTCCTCGGTAACGTGACTTAAGCAGTGTTTGTGGTATAAACACTGAGATGGCGCAACTATAGGATGAAGTTGTGACGGAAATATTGCGCTAGAACAAAATTTGTCACAAAAACCTGATGAATATTTAACCGAATGAATAAATCCTGATACAGCGCAGATAATTGCTGTAAGTTCGGCTGAGTTTTTGTAATAATGCCGAGGTTAACTAAGAGCATAATTCAGAGGAAAGATTTCCTATGGCGGAAACTGAAAATCGCCCATCAAACTTTATTCGCAACATTATTGATGCGGATCTTGCCAGTGGCAAACATGCGTCTACGCACACACGTTTTCCACCTGAGCCAAATGGCTTTTTACACATTGGCCATGCTAAATCAATTTGCTTAAATTTTGGTATTGCCCAAGATTATCAAGGTAAATGCAACTTACGCTTTGACGATACCAACCCAGAAAAAGAAGACATCAACTACGTTAAGTCGATCCAAGAAGACGTACAGTGGTTAGGTTTTGAATGGGATGGCGAAATTTGCTACTCATCAAACTACTTTGACAAGCTCTATAACTACGCAGTTGAGCTAATCGAAAATGGCAAAGCGTACGTTTGCTTCCTGTCGCCTGAGCAGGCGCGTGAATATCGTGGCACGCTGACTGAACCTGGCAAAAATAGCCCTTATCGTGACACTTCACCTGAAGAGAACTTAGCCTTATTCGAAAAAATGAGAAATGGCGAGTTCAAAGAAGGGGAATGTGTACTTCGCGCTAAGATTGACATGGCAAGCTCATTTATGGTGCTTCGCGACCCTATTATCTATCGTGTACGTTTTGCACACCATCATCAAACTGGTGATAAGTGGTGCATCTATCCGATGTATGACTTTACGCATTGTATTTCCGATGCGCTTGAAGGGATCACGCATTCACTTTGTACATTAGAGTTCCAAGATAACCGCCGTTTGTACGACTGGGTGCTAGATAACATCAGCATCGAGTGTCATCCACAGCAAATCGAGTTTTCTCGTTTAAATCTTGAATACACAGTGATGTCGAAGCGTAAGCTCAACGACTTAGTTGTTAATAACCATGTTGAAGGGTGGGATGACCCGCGCATGCCGACAATTGCAGGCCTTCGTCGTCGAGGTTATACACCAGCTGCAATTCGCGAATTTTGTAAGCGCATTGGTGTAACCAAAATGGACAACATGGTTGAAATGGGCATGCTTGAAGCGTGTATCCGTGACGACTTAAACGAAAATGCACCACGCGCAATGGCAGTACTTGACCCTGTTAAGCTAGTCATTGAAAACTTTGATGCAGATAAAGTTGAAATGCTGCAAGCGCCTAATCACCCAACATTAGACATGGGCGAGCGTGAGCTACCGTTTACGCGCGAAGTCTACATTGAACAAGAAGATTTCCGCGTAGAAGCGAACAAAAAATTCAAACGTTTGGTGCTAGGTAAAGAAGTGCGTCTTCGTAATGCTTATGTGATTAAAGCTGAGCGCATTGAAGAAGACGAAAACGGTAATATTACGACAATCTACTGTAGTTACGACCCTGATACTTTGGGTAAAAACCCAGAAGATGGTCGTAAGGTGAAAGGCGTAATTCACTGGGTATCGGCTTCACATTGTATTGAAGCGCCAGTACGTCAGTATGACCGCCTATTTACTGTGCCAAACCCAGCGGCTGCTGAAGATTTCACGGAAGTGTTAAACCCAGACTCTTTGGTAACTATTGCGAATGCCAAACTTGAGCCAGCGCTTGCAAACGCTAAGCCTGAGCAAGGTTATCAGTTTGAGCGTTTGGGTTACTTCTGTCGTGATAACAAGTCAGAAGTGCTAATGTTTAACCAAACTGTTGGTCTACGTGATTCGTGGGCTAAGATAGAACAGCAAGGTTAATACCCAATGAGGTCGACTAATGTCGACCTTTTTTATTGCTTTTTCTACGTACAATTATGTCTGAAAAATCCATCCAACACTTCTATATCAACGAACAGCAGTCCATCTACTTACTGTCTCATCATGATGCAAAAAAGCACCGTCAATGGCTGAATATCTGCAAAAAGCAATTGAGTCAACTTGGCTATAAACATGTTGAGGTAATTGGCTCAGGCGCGTTTGGCTTCGTATTTGCTGGTACAAGTGATATGGGGAAAGACTGGGTGTTTAAATTTTCTCGGATCACGCTTGCCCAAAGTGTGCGTGATAGGCTTGAAGATGAAGGCTATATGTTGTCGCAAATTGACAACCCGATGGTGCCAAACTTCTATGCCTTCGAGCGAGTAAAAAAGCAAGGCATTTTAATGATGGAGCGTGCCCCTGGTGAAGACTTAGAAAAGATCTCGCTCAAAAAGGGCCGTTTTAAAGCGCATGAGTTGGTAAGCCTCGCGCTGAAACTCAGAAATGTGTTGCTTGATTTGCGCGAGCGTCGCAATGGCATGTCTCCTCAGCCCATCGTTCATGGAGATATTAAGCCATCTAATATCGTTTGGGATGAAGCTTCCGATGGTTTCTCTTTGGTTGATTGGGGAAGCTCAGTCTATGCTCAGGTGGATGTGCATGGTGAGCCTATCGCGAGCAATATCATGGATTTGATGTCATCTGATGTAAGTACGACCAACGCTCGGATGGGAGATGTGTATTTTATTGGCGATGAGCAAATGTCGGGTGCACAATCTTCTCCTCGTTTTGATGAGCAAGGTGTTGCATCGACGATTTATGCACTGGCTAGTGCACAATCATGTCGTTTTGGTGCTCAGGTCATTCCTGCTAGCGCTTTGGGGCTGCCAAAAGTATTTGCGCAGGTGCTAGATGGCATGCTTAGCAAAGACAAAGCAACGAGGGACAGCGCAGGGGATTACTTTGTTCGTAATATGCCAGCAATGGCAAAAATGTATTTACCTGATTTAACACTGTCAGAGAAAAAATCCCGCATTCCTTTTTGGACCTACGAAACCACAGTTAAGCCTGAAACGGTCGTCTACAGCTCACGCAAGCAGTTTTTGCGTCGAGCTGACGATAAACACAATCTAAGAGACGTAAACGACGCGCAATTAGATAGATATTATAAAGAGTTTTTGTTTGATACCGGCGATACCGAGAAAGCCTTTTTGGCCTCAATCAGCAGACTGGCAAAATATCCGGTCGTTGGTGGTCTCAGTTTTCACTGGAAAGACGCGCAGGTATTTGTTGAGTCGAGTCTTATTTTACACGATGAAACATTGAGTCTTGCATTTAAAGACGCGTTGAACGCCACTGTAATGATTGCGCAGGGGATCAAACAAAAAGGTTTGTTTAAATGCTGTTTGTTCGACGCGCGGCAAACTATTCAATTGACTCGTGACGGCACCGGTGCATTCCAATTTGACCATCTGCCAGAACTAGAATTTAGCGTTAGCGATATTTCGAGTAATGAAATTACACGTCCGCATTCATACTTTGAAGACGGCAAAGATCCAGACGAGCAGCTGCAGCTGCCAAGACAGATAATTCAATGTGTGTTCGAGTTAAACCAAATCCATCATACAGGTTGCATCATTTTTGAATCGTTACAAGATAGGATGAAAATCCACTATTACTACCGGCTACTTGATGCTAATAAAGAAGCGCAATTTAAGGCGCTACTGACTCGGATCATGCAATACGCGGTGAGTATTCAAGATTATGGCGTAGCAGGGTTTATGAAGTTGCCCTATAAAAATACACGTGAGTTTGCTTTATGCGACCGTCAGCCTGACTTTTTCTTTCCCAAAAACCCCAAAACATTTGTTGTTAACACTTAGGTGCTACTTAGGTGTTAGTACCACTTCTGGCCAGTCATTAACTGCTAGTTCTTTACACTCATTATAGTGAAGCAGGAGTGGTAAACATGACAACACAATTTCAAATTAACGCGATTGACTACAAACAATTTAAGCATTTATTTTCTTTAAGCGATGAAGAACTAGCGGCATTACATGCCAAGAAGCTCGTCGTTGACGCTAAACCCGGCTATCCTTGTCGCGTTTCCCTACAAGAAGCTGAGATTGGGGAGGTGGTGTTGTTATTACATTATCAGCACCATACTACTTTATCGCCATATCGCTCTTCTGGGCCTATCTTTGTGAGGGAAAATGCAGTATTGGCAGACCCAAAAGTAAATGAAGTGCCAGAAATCTTGCAAACCAGATTACTGTCCATCAGGGCCTACGACAGCTTAGGTGTAATGATAGAGGCGCAAATCGTAAAAGGAATAGAAATTAAAGACTGCCTCCATACCTTATTTGACGACCATAAAATCGAATATGTGCATATTCACAATGCAAACCCCGGTTGCTTTAATTGCATAGCGTGCAGAGTATAGGAAAAAGAAGGTGGATCTGCCCAGGCTAAAACCAATCTGTTGAGTCTTTCAGAGTTGATGGTGTCAAGTTGAGGCGCTTGTCGATTTATGAAATAGTGACTATACCAATTTAAATGGCGATAACTTAGCTGACGAAGGAAAGTGATGAGCAATCAACTCGCCTGCGATAGCAATGCTATTCGTAAGTCTATAGAAGTGCTGTACAAGCAAGAAAGCCGGAAAATTTACGCTACACTGATCCGCCTTCTAGGTGACTTTGAGTTAGCGGAAGAAGCATTGCAAGACGCGTTTAATGTGGCGTTAAAACACTGGCCTACTCAAGGTATGCCAGAAAACCCAGTCCCTTGGTTAATTTCTACTGGTCGCTTTAAAGCCATTGATGCAATACGTAAACAGCAACGTCAAAGAGAAAAGCTAGAAGTTGCTGCTACTGAAATGGATGAGATTTCTGACATCGCAGGCCACGCTCAAGAGCAAAACGCCAATGCAATTGAAGACGACCAATTGCGATTAATTTTTACTTGCTGCCATCCGGCTATTGATCCAAAAGTACAAGTTGCGCTTACTCTGCGGGAGGTCTGTGGACTGACAACAGAAGAAATTGCCAGTGCATTTTTGGTGTCTAACACAACAATGGCACAACGAATTGTGCGCGGCAAAGCGAAGATCCGTGATGCCCGTATTCCATTCGAGCTGCCGGACGACACTGACTTTAACAACCGACTTGATGCGGTGCTCACGGTTATCTATCTGGTCTTTAATGAAGGGTATTCAGCAACACAAGGCGAACTTGCAATACGCAGTGAACTGACTTCGGAGGCTATCCGCTTAACTCGTTTACTTTATTCTCTGACGCCAGATCCAGAAGTGGCGGGGTTACTCGCCTTGATGCTCTTGAATGATGCAAGAAGGGCGGCGCGCACCAATGCCTGCGGTGACATTATTTTACTGGAAGATCAAGACCGAAGCCTTTGGAGTAAAGGTATGATTGCCGAAGGTACGCAGTTGGTCGCTGAAATAATGCACGCCGGTGAATATGGCTTTTACACCATTCAGGCGGCTATCTCTGCGACCCATGCAGTTGCGGCAACTGCAGCAGCGACAGATTGGTCACAGATTGTCGAGTTATATACTCAGCTACACCAAGTGAGCCCATCTCCTGTTATTGAGCTCAACCAAGCGGTCGCAATCGCTATGAAAGAGGGGCCAGATGCGGGTATTACCATTATAGAGCGGCTACTAGAGCACAAAGAAATGCAAAGGTATCACTTGGCTCATGCGGCTTATGGCGAACTATTATCTCGTGCTGGCAGAACCGCAAGTGCGATTAATGCATTTAAAACGGCTCTTAATTTAACTACGCAATTACCAGAGCAAAGGGTTCTCAAACAAAAGCTTCTCAAGCTCGGTGAAAATTAATTAAGAAAATTTTCCTTACTTTGTCGATCTCTAGAGAATGCATTCGACTAGAGTGTATAGAGCACTTTATTTATCAAAACCGCAGGTGATCTTTGGTTATTCAGCTCTATTTACGAAAGACAACAGGAGAATTGACGATGAAAGTAATGGTGATTGTAAAAGCAAGTGAAGGGTCTGAAGCAGGGGAGTTACCAACCGCGGAATTAATGGCTGCGATGGGGGAATTCAATAATGCATTAGTTGATGCTGGAATTATGACTTCTGGTGATGGTTTAAAGCCGAGTAAAGAGGGAGTTCGCGTTCGTTTTAAAGGCGAAGAGCGGATTGTAACTAAAGGGCCTTTTGCAGAGACTAATGAGTTAATTGCGGGTTATTGGGTTTGGGAAGTAACATCGATGGAAGAGGCGCTAGAATGGGTTAAGCGCTGCCCTAATCCCATGAATGAGGAATCAGATATTGAAGTTCGACCGTTTTATGAAATGGCTGACTTTGCAGATATTGATCCCTGCGGCGAAATCCTCGCAGACGAAGAACAATTAAGACAAAAGATTGCGATGCAAACTGCACATGTTTGCAATTATTTGTTTTTTGCAGGGCGTACCGAAGAGGCACTTGAATACTATCAACAGCATCTATATGCCAAAGTCGGTCTACTTATGCGCTTTAACGAAAGTCCAGATCCTATCCCAGATGGTGCGATACCAGAAAACTTTTCAGATAAAGTAATGCACTGTGAGTTTAGTATTGGCGATATGAAGATTTTTGCATCTGACGGCTGTGGTGATGATGCTTCGTTTGCAGGATTTAGCCTGTCTATAACAATTGATTCTGAACAAGAAGCTCACCGTGCATTCAATGCTCTAGCCGATGGTGGCACGGTCAGAATGCCATTACAAGAAACATTTTGGTCCCCCCTTTATGGTCAAGTCGTTGATAAATTCGGTGTGGCGTGGATGGTGATGCTACCTAGTAACGCCGCTAATTGACCACGAGTACGGAGTAGCTAAGTCAAAGCGAGCAGCAAAAGATGCTCGCTATTCAGATACCAATTAATAAGGAGCTGGACACACTATGAAATATGTCGCTTTGGTTTATTACGATGAACAAGCAATGGAAAAGCTCTCACAAGATGAATGGGACGCACTTAACCGTGAATGCATCGCGTGCGGGGAATCATTAAAAGACCGCGAGCAGATGATAGGGGGTAACGCGTTGCTCTCAACTCAAAGTGCGACAACATTGCGGGTACGAGCGGGTAAAGTTGATATTACCGATGGTCCTTTTGCAGAGACTAAAGAGCAGCTTGCGGGCTTCTATTTACTTGATGTTAAAGACTTAAATGAGGCTATCCAAGCGGCTAGCAAAATTCCGCCTGCACGCTATGGCAGCATCGAAATTCGGCCAGTTCGCGAGTTGCAAGACGAGAACAATGTCAGCTATGAAGCACAAAGACGTGAATAAGAGAGGGGTCAAAGATGAGTTATATTGATGGTTTTGTATGCGCTGAACCCACCAATAAGCGCGAAGAATATCGGGCGCACGCCAGTAAAGCGGCAAAAGTGTTTAAAAAGTTTGGAGCAGAACGCGTTGTCGAGGCATGGGGGGATGATGTTCCTGATGGAACGCTTACCTCTTTTCCACTGGCTGTAAAATGTAAGCCTGATGAAACTGTGGTGTTTTCCTGGATCACTTGGCCTTCAAAAGAAGTCCGTGATGCTGGAATGGCAGAAGTATTTAAAGATCCTATTTGCGATCAAGAAGCTAATCCAATGCCGTTTGATGGCAAAAGGCTTATCTATGGTGGCTTTAAGACAATAGTAGAGTATTAACCTTAGTTATTAAATTGGGCTGAGTTATCAGTCCAATTGACATGGAGATGATATATGTCGAACTTTACCATTACCACGTTTGATTGGGTGCCTGAGCCGCCAAGAGGTTATGTCCGGGATATTCGCTTGCGCTGGGCGCTAGAAGAGGCGGGAATACCCTATGATATAGAGCTTACCGCTTTCAATGAACGAGAAAATACGCATTATTTACATCAACCATTTGGCCAAGTTCCTTGGCTTAGCCATGAAGATAAGGAGATATTCGAAAGTGGTGCTGGTCTGTTATACATCGCTGAGCATAGCGATGAATTAATATCGACAGAAAATAGCTCATCGGTAATACAGTGGCTATTCGCCGCGCTCAACTCTGTAGAAATGGCGAGTCTTCCATGGACAATTTTGAAATTTTCTGGAGATACTTTTGAGAATCATGGTAGCAAAGCGATAGAGCAATTTTTACATAGCCGCTTGAAACACATGAATGAATATCTTAGGGAGAGAAACTGGTTGGCTGAGCAATTTTCTGTTGCAGACATTGCGATGGCTGATGTACTTCGTTTGGTCGATAGGTTTGATGGGCTAAAACAATATAGTTATTGCCGAAAGTATCTAGAGCAATGCGTTTCTAGAGCTGCTTTTAAAAAAGCATACGAAGATCAGCTGGAATTGTACTCTACAGTGAGGTAACCAAATAAATGGAAGAAGGTGTTTATGCAACAAATTAAAACAACATTACTATTTGTAGGCCAACATGCGGGTAATGCGAAGTCAGCTGTAGAATCTTACATCGAGCTATTTCCGAGGTCCGAAATTTTGGATATCGAACTTTATGGAGCCGACGACAATGAGCCTGAAGGTGCTGTGAAACTTTTAAAATTTGCGTTAAAGGATGTTGAGTTTTTGGCGATGGACAGTTATCTCCACCATAAATTTGGATTTACTCCTGCGATGTCAATTTATGTTGACTGTGAATCACAGCAAGAAATCGAAAAAGCTTACAGTACGCTAGCTGAAGGTGGAAAAGTGCTGATGCCACTTGGCAGCTATGGGTTTAGCCAAACTTTTGCTTGGTTAAATGACAGGTTTGGTGTGTCTTGGCAGCTAAATTTAGCGAACTAAAAAGCCAGCAATTTGCTGGCTTAATGCTTAAATTGGCGAAGTGGTAGGTTAGTTACCATTTTCCTCAGCGTATTTTTTGCACGCTTCTTTATCTTCACACTCACCGTATAGATATAGTGAGTGATTAGTCAGTTTGATGCCATTGCTGTTCGCGATTTCTTCTTGGCGTGTTTCAATAACGTCATCTTCAAACTCGACAACTTTGCCACATTTTAAACATACCAAGTGATCATGGTGCGTGCTGCCAGACAGCTCGAAAACAGATTTACCGCCTTCAAAGTGGTGACGTGTTACAATACCAGCATCATCAAATTGGTTTAGTACGCGATATACCGTAGCTAGACCAATTTCTTCACCTTTGTCTAATAAGATCTTGTACACATCTTCTGCGCTGATGTGTTGATTATCAGGAGACTGAAGGATCTCTAAAATTTTGATGCGTGGAAGCGTTACTTTTAAACCAGCCTTTTTAAGCTCTAAGTTGTGATCAGTCATTAAATCTGTCTCAATCTGTTAGTTATAATTTGTCTTAGGTCAATATTCACGACGCTATACCTAAGAATAACTTGCTCGGGCAGCAAGTGCAAAGCAAATGGAATTAATCTTCCAGCTCGCTTAAGCACATTTCATCATATACTTGTGCGCACCATTGTTTAACACGTTGTTCTGTTAACTCTGGCTGACGGTCTTCATCAATACCAAGGCCAACAAATTTACCATCTTCGACGACAGCTTTTGACGCTTCAAAGTCATAACCATCGGTAGACCAATGGCCAACAACAATAGCGCCGCGCTCAGTGACGATATCGTTGATCATGCCCATCGCATCGAGGAAGTATTCAGCATAATCTTCCTGATCGCCACAACCGAAGATAGCAACTAGCTTGCCTTCGAAATCGACTTCTTCAAGTTCAGGGAAAAAATCATCCCAGTCACATTGCGCTTCACCGTAGTACCATGTTGGAATACCGAACAATAGTAAATCAAATTCTGCAATCTCTTCTTTACTGCTTTTAGCAATGTCTTTTACGTCAACGAGCTTTTTACCTAGCTCTTTTTGAATCATTTTAGCAACGTGTTCTGTATTACCAGTATCACTGCCGAAAAAAATACCTACGCTTGCCATTAATTGCTTACCTTCTATCTATTAACCGCTAACTTCTCTTGTAAGATGGTCTCTATGAGTGCACTTCGACTAATGTTTTGCGACTCTGCCATATCACTTAGCGCTTGATACAACTCTGATGAAACCTTAAATTCTACCCTTTTTAGGCCACGAGCACGATCTCTCTTGATTTGATTGCGCTTGTTAACCTTTAACTGCACTTCTCGTGGCAGTGGATTCGTCTTAGGACGTCCGGGACGTTTTTCATTTTCAAATAGGTCGATAGTCGTTCTATCTGTTTCAGCCTTGGCCATTATCCAACACCTGCGCCTTGCCAAAACACTTGGATCAAGCCTTTTGCTATAAATCCAGAGCAACCAAGAAACAACACCAGCCAAACGATATAGCGTCCGAACTTTGGCACGTCACCTTTTTTCAGTACGTCCTGAATCGCCATACCGATGAAAAAGAATATACCAGCTAGCGCAAACCACAGCCCTAGCGTTTCAAATTCATTTATAAATTGACTGACCATCTGAGCTCTACTCAATACTTAAACGGCGGCTACTATATCATAACCTAAATGCATAAATTAAGTTTATAACGGTAAATTCGATTCGTTTTATTGAAGAAAATCAATAATTGAGCGATTTACCGCTTCAGGCTTTTCAGCATGTAGCCAATGGCCCGCACCTTGAATTATTTTTGCTCGCGCATTTGGGAAAGAACGAGCGATGGCATCCCTATGCTCAGGCAGGATGTAGTCAGAATTATTCCCTTTAATGAACAAAGTATCGCACAAACAGGAATGCGTTTCATTAATATTTGATGTGATTGTATCGTATTTTTCAGTAATTACGTCTAAATTGAAACGCCAAGCAAGCTTGCCTTCTTCATTTTTTGCTAAACTTTTGAGCAAAAACTGACGCACACCGACGGTTTCAATATACTGCGACATGATGGTATCTGCTTCACTACGACTTGATACATCACTTTTTTGCACTTCGTTTAGCGCAGCAATTATTGCATCATGTCTTGAGTGATAATCAACAGGTGCAATATCTAATACGACAAGTTTGTTGATACTTTCTGGGAATAACTGGGCGAATTGCATTGCCACTTTACCACCCATCGAGTGACCAACGAGGTGTATTTTTTCCAGTTTTAACTCATCCATTAGTGCTTTGACGTCATTTGCCATTATTGGATAGGACATTTGCTCATCATGAAAAGAGCGACCGTGATTTCTTAAATCGACGTTAATCACATTGAAATGTTCAGCAAGTGCTTTTGCCACCACATTTACATTTTCCAAAGAACCAAATAGTCCGTGCATAACAAATACACTAGGTTTGGCTTGGTCGCCAATTTGTTGATAGTTTAACTGCATAAATCCTCCAAATTTGGCGCTAATTGTGACATTGAAGAGTAAAAATGCAAAGCCATAGAGTAATAAGTTAAATTTGGATATACTAAGTGACAATTGAAATGAGTTGCTCCTAATTAGCATAGATGACAGGAAACGCATGAAAAAGATAGAAATAGATGACGAGCTATATCAATACATTGCAAGTAACACACAAAGTATTGGAGAAAGTGCTTCTGAGATTTTACGTCGTTTATTAAAACTCACTCCTGGGACAGAATCTAAACCCGTCGCACAGCAGGAAGAAAAACAAGTACAAGAAATTGCAGCTGAGTCACAAACAAAAACACCAAGCCAACCTGTAAAGCCAGCAGCGAATGTCTTTAATATTCTAAATAAAGAAGAGCTCGCCATGCAAAAAGGGGTAGTCGGGCGCTTTTTGTTTATCCTATCGGCGCTCCATCGTACACATAAATCCGAATTTAATAGTGTGCTTGAAATTAAGGGCCGCGATAGAATTTACTTCGCTACGAGTAAAAATGCTCTACTCGAAAGTGGTAGCAGTATGAACCCGAAAAATATTGCAGACAGTGAATATTGGGTGATGACAAATTCAAATACGACTAGAAAGAAAATGATGCTTCATGAAGTAGCTAAGGTGTTAGGTTACACAGATGAAGCTGCCGAGAAAATTAGAGACTACCTATAAGTAAGGAAATCTTATGGCGATCCATCCGCAAGCTGGCAAAAAGGTATCGAAAGAATTATTGGTAAATGTACCTAAGCTGGTTTCATCGTACTATTTAAATGAGCCTGATTTAGAAGCGCATCCGGAGCATTGTGTCGCCTTTGGCACAAGTGGCCACCGAGGTTGCTCACTTAATTTTAAGTTTAATGAGTCGCATATTCTGGCCATCACTCAAGCGATTTGCGATTACCGTAAAAACAACAATATTTACGGTCCGCTTTTTCTTGGTAAAGACACCCATGCGTTGTCGGAAGCCGCTTTTAACTCGGCTATTGAGGTCTTGGTTGCCAATGAAGTGCAAGTCATCACACAAGAAAATGATGACTACACACCAACTCCTGTGATCAGCCACGCGATTGTCTCGCACAATTTAACCAATCCACACGAGCTTGCAGATGGTATTGTAGTTACGCCATCACATAACCCGCCAGAAGATGGCGGATTCAAATATAACCCACCAAATGGTGGACCGGCCGATACCGATGTCACCAAATGGATTGAAGATAGAGCGAATCAGCTACTACTCGAAGATTTGGTTGAAGTTGAGTTATTCCCGTTTGCGAAAGCGAGAAGATCTGGATTTATCAAGTATGAAGATCTGATCACACCATACGTTCAAGACTTGGGTAATATCATTGATATGGAAGCCATTGCTCGAGCCGGTGTTAATATTGGTGTGGATCCTCTTGGTGGTTCAGGTGTTAATTTCTGGCCTGTGATTGCCAAACACTATGATTTGAAGCTAACGGTTGTAAATGACGTTGTAGACCCAAGTTTTGCCTTCATGCCACTTGATAAAGACGGCAAGGTGCGCATGGACTGTTCATCACCTTATGCAATGGCTAATTTGATAGCGTTAAAAGACGACTATGATATCGCTATAGGTAATGATCCGGACTTCGACAGACACGGTATTGTCACGCCAGATGGCCTGATGAACCCAAACCACTTTTTAGCAGTGGCAATTGATTATCTGATCAAGCATAGAGCTTGGAATAGCTCGATAAAAATTGGTAAAACACTGGTATCTAGTGCCATGATTGACAAAGTGTGTGGTGCAAATGGCCGAGACGTTTACGAAGTGCCAGTGGGCTTTAAATGGTTTGTAGACGGGTTAGCGGCAGGAGAGCTCGCATTTGGCGGTGAAGAGAGTGCTGGCG
The DNA here is from genome assembly GCF_041414765.1 of Pseudoalteromonas sp. DY56-GL79. NCBI lineage: Bacteria > Pseudomonadati > Pseudomonadota > Gammaproteobacteria > Alteromonadales > Pseudoalteromonadaceae > Pseudoalteromonas > Pseudoalteromonas sp. DY56-GL79. The sequence goes on from NZ_JANHZS010000019.1 coordinate 38,279, forward strand.
CTGCGTTTTTAAGAAAAGACGGCAGCACATGGTGTACAGACAAAGACGGTTTTATCATGGGGTTACTTGCCGCTGAGATCCTAGCTGTTACAGGTAAATCGCCATCTCAACATTACCACGCTTTTGAACAAGCATTTGGCGCGCCTGTATACAAACGTATCGATGCACCCGCAAATACTGAGCAAAAAGCAAAGCTCAAGGCATTAAGTGCAGACAATATCAAGGCTGACACCCTAGCAGGTGATAAAATTACTCAGATATTAACCAATGCCCCAGGTAATGGTGCTGCTATCGGTGGTCTTAAAGTCGTTACCGAAAACGGTTGGTTTGCGGCGCGTCCATCGGGCACTGAAGATATCTACAAAATTTATCTTGAATCATTTAAAGGTGAAGCGCATTTAGCTGAACTTGAACATGAGGCAAAGACATTGGTTGACTCAGTGATTAGTTAACAAAAAGCTTCTACAAGCCATACTCCTCGTATGGCTTTTTTGTATCCCAATGCGGATTATTCAACAACATCAATTTGGAATTATGACGTACTTAGCAGAATTAAAACAAAGCGGTGACTTTCTTACTATCACAAGAAATAATGAATTTACACTTGAACCCGTGAACTTCACTTTAGACAACGGTACCTTGGTGGAAGTCCATGATACTGGTGTGATCCAGTTTACGCCCGTTGGTGAAACAACGAAAGATATTGTGCTATCGAGCGCTGTGCACGGCAATGAAACCGCGCCAATTGAGATATGTGACGAGCTTATCCAACATATTATTACTGGCAAGCTGGTGTTGGCGCAGCGGGTGTTATTTATTTTTGGTAACCCGAAATCCATTAACATTGGCCAGCGTTTTGTCGATGAAAACCTAAACCGCCTATTTAACGGCGCACATAATCAAGAAACAGATAACCCCGAAAAGGTCCGAGCACAAAAACTAGAGGGTTACGTTAGGAACTTTTTTGAACAGGGTGGTAACGAGCGCTATCGTTGTCACTATGACCTTCATACTGCTATTCGAGGGTCTAAAAACGAAAAGTTTGCAGTTTATCCGTTTTTACATGGTAAGCCGTGGAAGAAATCACAGCTGCAGTTTTTATTGTCATGCGGTGTCAATACCGTATTAATGATGCGCTCGGCGGCGACAACATTTAGTTACTTTTCTTCTTACCAGTTTGGGGCCGATGCTTTCACTATCGAACTTGGGCAGGTGAAGCCATTTGGTGAGAATAACATGGCGAGCTTTGCAAAAACCAAGGAAACGCTAAAAGCATTAATTAGCCAAGAAAAAGTGGAATATAAAGAATTTAATGCAGATGAGTTCGAGCTATTTACCGTTCATCGTACTATCAATCGTACTCAAGCCGAATTTTCTTTTCCATTCGCTGATTCTGCAGAGAATTTTACCGGGTTTGCGAAAGGTGAATTACTAGCGACGGACGGAGATAAGCAGTATTTCGCTGAGGTTGAGGGCGAAGCTATTATCTTCCCAAATGCCAATGTGGCTTTGGGGCAACGTGCATTACTAACCGTTGTACCGTTAGAGGTTGATGAAAACTTCATATAAATCATAGATGTAAAATTCTACTTGCCTTCGTATCAAAATCTTTCCAAAAACATTGATGCATTTTCACGGTTATTCATCTAGGATTAGTTGAATAACCGTTTACGTTAACGTAAAGTTGAAACGCTTTAATTTAATTTACTTACTTAAATCGCAAATATTATTCAGTCTTTGATAAGTTGTTAGACCAGTTATTCATACTAACCACAAATGTGATCAAGACCAATTAACACAATCATAAATGCGAGGTGAGTTAAGACTCTTTTCGTCTTGCGCTATCTGAAGCCAGATCTCGTATGAGGAAGTCGGGTTTGAACTCCGTAAGTTTGTTATGACAACAAGAGAAGGTAGGTTATGACTAACCCCAATAATATATCCTTAAATATCAGCCACGCGCTGGAATTTATAGATGGTCATGCACTCAATATCCCTACATTAAAGATTTTAAGTGACCAAGGCGATGTTCTAGACGGTGCAACAGCACCAGATATTGATAAAGAAACGGCATTAAGAATTTACTCTACAATGCGGTTTATTCGTTTACTTGACGAGCGTATGCAAGGTGCTCAGCGTCAAGGGCGTATTAGCTTCTATATGCAATGTCTTGGCGAAGAAGCTGCTGTTACGGCAAGTGCCGCAGCGCTTAAAGAAGATGACATGATCATGGCTCAGTACCGTGAGCAAGCCGCAATTCACTATCGTGGTTTTTCGCTTGAGCAGTTCATGAATCAGCTATTCTCGAATGAGAAGGACTTAGGCAAAGGCCGCCAAATGCCTGTGCACTATGGTTCTAAAGAATTACATTACTTGACTATTTCGTCACCGCTAGGAACGCAAATTCCTCAAGCAACGGGCTATGCATACGGCCAAAAGCTAAAACATATTGATAAAGAAACCGGCGAGCTAACGTCTGAAATCGATAATGTCACGATTTGCTATTTTGGCGAAGGTGCTGCGTCAGAAGGGGATTTCCACGCCGGTCTAAACATGGCCGCAGTGCATGGTTCACCGGTCATCTTTTATGCACGTAATAATGGTTATGCGATTTCAACACCTGCGGATGAACAGTTTAAAGGTGATGGTATTGCCGCTCGCGGTGTAGGCTATGGTATAAAAACTATCCGTGTGGATGGTGCCGATGCGCTTGCCGTTTACGCCGCGACACAAGCCGCGCGTAAAATCGCAGTTGAAAACGGTGAGCCTGTGATGATTGAATCTATTGCATACCGTTTGGGTGCACATTCAACTTCTGATGATCCGTCTGGTTACCGTACTAAAGACGAAGAAGCTGAATTTAAAAATAGTTGCCCGGTAAATCGATTTAAGCAATGGCTTTTAAAACAAGGTTGGCTGGATGAAGCCCAAGATGATGCGGAAAAAGAAAAAATCCGTGAAGATATCTTGGCTGCATTGAAGGTTGCAGAGAAAGTACAGAAGCCTGCATTAGAAGATCTGGTCTCAGATGTTTATGACACGCCAATTCCATCGCTGCAGAAGCAATATGATGAATTGAAAGCGCATATTAAAGCTTATCCAGACGCATACCCAGTCACCGCAGGGAGAATTAAATAATGGCTAAAATGAACATGCTACACGCCATTAATTCGGCGCTAGATATCACGATGGCGGAGCATCCGCAGGCTTGTATTTTTGGTGAAGATGTAGGCTACTTTGGTGGTGTATTCCGTGCAACTTCAGGCCTTCAAGAAAAATATGGTAAACACCGCGTATTTAATACACCACTGACTGAACAAGGTATTTTGGGTTTTGCCAATGGTCTTGCTGCGTTTGGTGCCCCTGCGCTTGCTGAAATTCAATTTGCGGATTATATCTTCCCAGCATTTGACCAAATCGTGAACGAGTCGGCCAAGTTCCGTTATCGCTCGGGAAATGAGTTTGATGTGGGTAACTTAACAATTCGTACGCCATACGGTGGCGGTATTGCAGGTGGTCTATATCATTCACAATCACCAGAAGCTTACTTTGCACATACACCTGGTCTTAAAATTGTAGTACCCCGCAATCCGTATCAAGCGAAAGGTCTACTGCGTGCTGCCATTAAAGACGATAACCCGGTTATTTTCTTTGAACCTAAGCGCTTATATCGTGCTTCTGTTGGTGAAGTGCCAGAAGAAGATTACAGCATCGAGCTTGGTAAAGCCGAAGTGATTAAAGAAGGTACCGACATAACGCTATTGGCTTGGGGCGCGCAGATGGAAATCATCGAACAAGCAGCGCAAAAAGCTGAAGAAGCAGGTATTAGCTGTGAAATAATCGACTTAAGAAGCATTCTTCCTTGGGATATGGACACGGTAGCCAAGTCAGTGGTTAAAACGGGTCGTTTGGTCGTGAGCCATGAAGCGCCAATCACGAATGGTTTTGGCGCTGAGATTGCAGCAACCATACAAAAAGAGTGTTTCCTGCATTTAGAATCTCCAATTGAGCGAGTTTGTGGATTAGACACGCCATATCCTTTAGCACTTGAAAAAGAATATGTGCCAGATGCACTTAAAGTGTTTGCCGCTATCAAACGTTCTATGGAATTTTAAGGATAAGTTATGGCTAAAGAATTTATCTTACCAGATATTGGTGAAGGCATCGTAGAGTGCGAAATCGTCGAGTGGTTGGTGGCTGTTGGTGACGAAGTAAAAGAAGATCAACCTATTTGTGATGTAATGACTGATAAGGCACTAGTTCAGATCCCTGCGGTACATGACGGTGTGATCACTAAGCTGCATTACGAAAAAGGTGAAATTGCGAAGGTGCATGAGCCTTTGTTTGCAATGGATGTTGCTGGCGAGCAAGCTGCTCAGCCGGAGCAATCGGCACCTCAGTCCTCGCCAACTACTTCAACCAGTACTGTACTTGAAGACTTTATCTTACCTGATATTGGCGAAGGCATTGTTGAGTGCGAAATTGTTGAATGGCTTGTCGCTGAAGGCGATGAAATTATAGAAGATCAGGCCGTTTGTGATGTAATGACTGACAAGGCGCTAGTGCAAATTCCAGCCAAGTACGATGGTATTGTTGAAAAACTCTATTATCAAAAAGGTGAGATAGCACAGGTGCATAGTCCGCTATTTCAAATGAAGTTGGCGTCATCTCACGCCGGAAAATCAGACGATCTAATCGCTGATGTCCACAAGCCTAAAGAAAGTAATGCACAAGCTGCTACTGCAAACGATGATGCTACGCGCAGTTTGCCGAAAAATGGTAAAGCAATTGCCTCTCCGGCAGTACGCCGCAAGGCGCGCGAAGTTGGTGTTGACCTCTCTGAAGTGCCTGGCTCTGGTAAAAATGGGCGCGTTTATAAAGAAGACATCGAACATTTCCTTGAGCACGGTGTAACTGACGCTTCAACCACGAATGAAGCTAGCACCACGGTACAGCCTCAAACGCAAAAGTCGGCTCCTACCTCAGAAGGTGGGAAAAGAGTTGAGCCTCTACGTGGTATGAAAGCGGCGATGGCCAAACAGATGGTGGCCTCTGTTTCGACGATCCCACATTTCACTTACTGTGACGAGATTGACTTAACCGATTTAATTGCACTTCGTGGTGCTTTGAAAGAGCAATATGCCAAACAAGGCGTGAAGCTGACGATGATGCCATTTTTTATCAAGGCGTTGTCACTCGCTATCAACGAATTCCCAATTTTGAATGCAAAAGTAAATGATGACTGTACGGAAATCACTTATTTTGGTGACCACAATATTGGTATGGCGGTGGACAGCAAGCTGGGTCTTCTTGTACCAAATATTAAATCATGCCAAAGCAAATCGATTGTAGAAGTTGCCCAATCTGTTACTGAACTGACAGAAGCCGCTAGGGAAGGGCGTGTGTCTCCTGATTCATTGAAAGGCGGTACTATCTCAATCTCAAACATAGGGGCGATTGGTGGCACGGTTGCTACACCGATTATTAATAAACCAGAAGTTGCTATCGTTGCACTTGGCAAAGTTCAGCAGTTACCACGCTTCGATGCACAAGGTAATGTGGTTGCACGCTCTATCATGCAGGTAAGTTGGTCTGGCGACCACCGTATTATTGATGGCGGCACGATTGCACGTTTCAATAATTTATGGAAAACCTTCCTAGAGGAACCGGCTAAAATGATGATGGCAATGCGCTAATCCTTGTTTTTGCTAGTTTCTACTTGTTGTAAAGGGCCTTTACGGCCCTTTTTTGATTGCCTCAAAAGCTAGGGAATCTATTTACGTGGTATTGGCCTGTAATTTTCAAACTTAGCCCCATTCAGACAAATCGTAAGTAAACTTATTCCTTCCTAAAAATTAGCGTCTTTACTAAATAACCCGAGCTGTGGATAGTTAATACCTTTCTAGCAGCCAATTTAACTCTAACAGCCAGCTATTGGGGCGTAAATTCACCTTGCCTACAGGATGTAGGTACCTTAGCGAGAGCAGGACACAGAAGCGGTGTTATCCCCAAAACTCTCTGGCTAGATAATTTAATGTGAGCTTAAAAACAATGGGGTAGCTATTTTCTTATCCAAACCTCTGGTTAAATACAGATTTTATCGGTGCATTTCAATTCATCTTAAGCCTAGCCGCAAGTTATGTGTCTTTGGAATCACTAACTAATTGGCTTTTTGTCTAAAAGATAACTATCGAATCCTTAGTGTTCGTAGATTAATTTAAAAAAATCAATAAATGGTTTTTTCACTTTTTTAATCCACTTTAATTTCAGCTCAAAAATTAAAATGCCTATCAGCGTACCCCAGCTTTATTAAAGTAAAGTGACATAAAAAATAATGTTGTAATCATTAAGGTAGTCGTTATTTTGTTTTTTATTTGTTAATCTTTGATTTTTTATTGGTTTATTGTGCATTTTTTTGGAATTTAAAGGGGGTCTCTTTAAGGATTAACCTTTTGTTTTTTCGTAATTTGTTTTGATATGTTTACATTGTGTTGTTTTGTTAGTTCATGAGTTTAGAAAGAAAGCTTTTATTTTTTTGTTAAAAAAGGTAGAAATGAGTTGTTAATTTGGTTTGCTATCAAACCTTAACTTAATATGAAGTGTTAGCTAAAAATAAAAAAGAATATCAACAAGGGAAATTTCAATGTTTGCTAAAAATAAAATACTTAGCTCCATTCAAATGTCTTTTCTAGCAGCTGCAACTATATCCGGTTCAGCTCTAGCAGAAGAACAGCAAGACGGCTCAGTAAAAGAAATTGAAAAAATTCAAGTGACGGGTTCACGTATTGCGCGATATGAACTTAGTCAACCGTCTCCAACTATCACGTTAACGGGTGAACAAATAGAGCAAGCTGGCATCCCAGACCTTGCGCAGGTACTTTCAGAATTACCTGCGATTGGTGCAACAGGCACGTTAAGAGCGAACACTGGAAGCAATGAAAATGCAGGTTCAAGTACGATAGATTTACGTCGTTTAGGAACAGACAGAACACTAGTATTGGTAAACGGCAAACGACACGTAGCTGGTCAGCAAGGCTCAGCGGTTGTTGATCTATCGACTATTCCAACTTCAATGATTAAACGTGTTGAAGTGATTACTGGCGGTGCATCAGCGATTTACGGTTCTGACGCGGTATCTGGTGTAGTTAACATTATTACCAGAGATGACTTTGAAGGCCTTGAATTGAAAGTAGGTTATAGTGACTCACTTCATGGCATTGGTAACAAAAATAAAACTTTCAGCTTAGTCGGTGGCACATCAACCGCTGACGGGAAAGGCAACGCGACGGTTTATATCACCAAAGACTCTGTTGCGGAAGTAATGAAACGTGACATGCGTCATTACAGTGAAAGTGGTACTGTTAATAACCCAGCAGATACAGGTGAAGATGATGGTATTCCTGATAAGCTGTGGGCGCCAAATATTTTATCTGAGTGGATCAGTCAAACTTCTGTTTTAGATTACAGTAGAACAAACTACACTTTTGATAATGCAGGAAATGGCCAATTAATGCCGACGCGAGATTTATCCAACTCCCCAGCTTTCGGTAGCTTCCCTGATGGCTGTGAGCTATGCTTTTCTACAACAAGATACGAAAACTTTCTTCCTGAGCGTGACAAAGTTACGGTAGGATCATTCTTTAATTACGAAATCAATGATAATGTTAAATTTTACTCAGACGTAAAATATGTACGTTCGGATATTATTCAACAGGCTCAGCCTGCGTATCGTTTTGGTGATGGTGATACCGTTAACTTATTAGAAAACCCTTTCGTGTCGCAAGAGACGCTTGACTTCTTCACGGCTAAGGCTGCACAAGACGATAGTATTGACTTAGAAAAAATAGGTATACATAAGTTCTTTGATGAGATAGGTAACCGAGAGGCACGTAACAAGCGTGAGACATTTAGATTGGTTTCCGGGATCAAAGGTGATTTCACACTGAGTGAAACGCTATTCGATTATGATGTTTATTATTCATACGGACGCACCGAAAATGATCGTGTTCAGGCTAATGACCTCATTATTGGCAACTGGGTTGCTGCACTAGATGCTGTCATTAACCCTGAAACAGGTCAAGCTGATTGTCGTGCTAATGTTCCATCTATGCAAGGGGAAGGCTACTCGAACCCCGCTACAGTAGATGTGAATAGCTGTGTGGCTTACAACCCGTTTGGCTATGATCAAGCGTCTGAAGAAGCAAAGGCGTGGGTTAGTGCTAATGTCACTCGCCAAGATACGATTAAACAAAGGTATTTTGGTGGCTCGGTGTCGTTTGATAGTTCTGAGTGGTTTGAACTACCTGGTGGTGCTATGGGAATGGCACTCGGCTACGAAAAGCGCTGGGAGTCGTCGGGCTCGATTACTGATGAGTTAACTAAATCAGGGGCTCTAAACGAGGTAGCGACGCCAGATACATATGGCGAATATGATGTGTCAGAATGGTTCTTCGAAGTTAATTTACCTATTTTGTCTGACGTTTTCTTAGCACATGAGTTAAGTATTGACGGTGCATTTCGTAGAGCGGATTATTCACATGCTGGTGAAGTAGATGCTTGGAAAGCTGGTTTCATGTGGTCTCCAGTGGAAGGTTATAGTCTTCGTGGTACTTATAGTGAAGCGGTACGAGCTCCTAACGTAACCGAAGCATTCTCTCCTCGTAGTCCTGACTTTGCACGTGTATGGGATCCATGCGATGTAACAAGATTGGCTAACAATCCTAATCGCGCTGCAAACTGTGCCGCATTGGGTATTCCAGCTGACCATGTTGGTCAAGATAATGCTAGTAAACGGGTAATCATCGGCGGAAATCCAAACTTGACGCCTGAAGAATCAACTTCTTTCACACTTGGCTTCGTTACTACTGCGTTTGAGGATTTCTCATTTAGTATCGATTACTATGATATTGAAATTGAAGATGCTATTCAGTCAATTACGCCACAGACAGTAGTGAATAACTGTGTAGATGGCCCTGAGCTTGATCCTATTTATTGCTCGCAAATTACGCGCGATCCAAACAACAAATCAGTTACGTTTGTTGAGTCTGGCTACCAAAATACCGCTAAACGTGTGTTATCAGGTGTAGAGGCTGACTTTAACTATAACCTTGATCTTGCTGATTTCTCGCTACCTGGTAGTGCAAAGATTAACCTATTTGTTAACCATGTTATCGAGTACGATACGTATGAGTTCCAGAACAATCCTGATAAGCCTGACCGTCAAGACGGCGAAATCGGTGATCCAACATGGCAAGCGACTTTCAGAGCAACGTATAACTTAGATGACTTATCTGTCACTTGGAGTAGCCGTTTCATAGACAGATCCGCTATTATCAATTTGAAAGAAACGTACAGCGCAGATGGTAAGAAAGAAGGTGATACACCTGAAGATACCGCATATCCATATGCTCCGAGCATGGTGTATCATGACTTATCGGCTCGCTACTTAGCAACTGAAGACCTTTCGGTTGAATTGGGTGTTCGTAATATTTTCGATAAACTTATACCTGATTATGTTGGTGGCGCAGGTACGTCATCAGCGATCTACGACCCTTGGGGACGCAGAGCGTTTGTTAATCTAACCTATAATTTCTAACATTTGAAATTGAATAGGGCCACCTTTGGGTGGCCTTTTTACTTTATGAATCACTAGTATCTAATATCCAACAATTTTTCAATTAACTGAACAGTTAAATATAGCGTCTGTAGCACTTACTGCCACAATATACCATTAAGCGTTACCATCATTTATTGGCACGCTATGGAATTCGAGCTTTTGGGGGATATGGGGCTTACTGAGATATAGGTGTTGTTGAGCTAAAATATGACTGGTTGCTAAAAATAGCTCAGCTATAAAGCATATGAAAAACTATGTCGCTGAATATATGAAGTATTATAATTTGGAAAGGCTCTACTCAGCTAATAATGATCAGTCACCAGTAGAGTATGAAAATTCTTTAAGAAAAGTGTCTTGCTCTAGTTGTGCAGAACACTTTTCCTCGGTTCAGGTTAATTATTCATATGGATTAATTGATCCATGGCGTTGAATCGTAATTCCATCACAGCTTTTAGACGTATAACCATCGTTATCTGTTACAGTTAAACAGGTGTAGAGAGATTGACCGTTTTGTCCAATTAGAAGTATTTCATCACCTTGTTCGTATGTTAAGAATGGACTACTACTTGCGGGAACGTCATTAACTGTCCATTCTCGTTTAACAATGCTTCCGTCTCTATCTGAAGTATCGGCTTTGAATGCGACTTCAAGCTCAGAGAATTGGCGACCTCTTACTGTTACATTTGGCGTGTAATCACATACTCTTTCTTTAATATCTTCATATCGGAGCAATTCTAGATTAGCATCACAACCAACAAACTCCGTAGTCTTTTTTGGCAAGCTACACGCGTTAGGACCCACTCCATAATTTTCGTAATATTCAACAACAGCACTTAGTCGTATCGAAGACCTGCTGTGAGCTTCGATATATTGCGAAATGGGGAGTGTCTTATTTGTTACTATTACATCGAAACCATTATGTGTAGGACTGCAGGTATTTACGCTGTAGTGAGCGACACAACTTGCGGCTCCTCCATATATTGGTTTTTTATCAACAACCTCAACTCTACAATTAAGTTCACGTTCAGTCCTAGCCTCAGCGCCTGATAAAGCACTGCCTACTAATATAATTGGAAGAAGAATACCTTTTCTCATTATTTTAATCCTTAATGTTTTAATGGAGGCTAAACGGTACTTTCTTGTATCTATTATGTCAACAAATTGTTTCTTGTGATTGGCCTACTTAAAAATAAAAGCGCCCTATTTTGATTAAAAGGCGCTAAATAAGTTTACTCTAACCCTTTTTTAGAATACAAAGTGACTTTATCTGAAAGCAGCGTTACTTTAATGTGCTTGTTTTCGCTTCCCCAAATGCAATTGGTGTGTAGGGTTTTTTCTTCACATTTATCAGCAGAGCCAAGAATATTCTCAACTTCAGCTTTGTCCATGCCTACTTCTAGCTTATTGTAGTTTTCTAAACTTACTTTAGAACAGCCGACTAGGGTGAGTAGCGCAGCAGCAGTTAGTAATTTTTTCATAGGGTTGCCCGTCTAATGTTTGTATTTTCTTATTTGAAAGATGACCCCAAGTTTGGGGTGATCTAAGTAATGTATGTCGCCGCTATACACGCGTGTATATTGGGACATACGAGCAGTACGAATGTCGTTGCCGTCTTCGTACTTTAAATCTAAATCTGTGGTCACGTAAAGGTAATGTCTCACGTGAATTTTAATCAGGCCTTCAAGTTGCCAATGCACTTGCTCTTTCGATTCTTGAATATTAAAGCGATTTGACAATGAAGAAAACTTATCGTCATTTTCTATTACGCTATAACTGGATGGTGACGCAAACTGTTTGCCAGCAATAATTTCGATATTGGGAGCACGCTTGTTACTTTGTTCCGGGAATCGCCAACCTGTGTGTAACAGTGGCTTGAGTCCTTTACGTTTTAATTCAGCAATTTTGTTAGAAAAATTAAGCTGGGACTCATCCAACAAATAAATTGAGTCCATATGTTCTTGTGACTCAACTTGCGGCGAAAGAGGCAAAGTGTCGAATTTTTCAACATAGTTTGCATCTGGATCGCAAGAGCTGGAACGCGCGCCCGACGTTAATCCACGAATAAAATCTTGCTCAGCAAACTGCTCGCTGCCTTCCAAGCATAGTTTATAGCCAGTGGTATTAAAACCGTCGAATAATAGTGACTTGATGTTTTTCCGATTGAGTGGTTCAGGTTCAATACTAAAGTCTTCTCGCAAAGAGAAACTAGGCTCTTGCTCAAATGCTATCATTTCTACTTCAAACCAACGGGTGGCATGTGCAGACGCGCTACTTGCCAAAGCCGCTAGGATGGCCAGACTTTTTATTGTTTTCATGCTACAGCCTTTTTCTCAAAGTCATCAATCATCGCATTCACCAGCTTTAATCTCTCTTGGCCATTTTTTTCTTCGATCAGGAACTTCAGTTTATTCGCGCCTTCCATTCTATAGGTTGACGGGCTACTTTGTATCAATCCTATGATGAATGTTGGGTTAACTTTTGTATGACTACTGAACTCAAAGAAGCCACCTTTTGGGTTTGCTTCGACCTTGTTAATGCCTAGTTGGGTTGCCTTTAGCTTAACAGACTGCACCGCAAAGAGGTTTTTCGCTGCATCTGGCAGCAGCCCAAAGCGATCGATTAATTCGATCTGCAGCTCATCGAGTTCAGCCAATGATTTAGTGCTTGCTATGCGTTTATACATACTAAGACGAATATTTACATCATGAATGTAATCATCCGGTAGCAGTGCTGGGAACTTAAGGTCAACCTCGCTTTGCTGCTGAAGTAGGTTATCGAGTGTCGGCTCTTTACCATTTTTTAAAGCTTCAACTGCTTGTTCCAGCATTTCCATATACAGTGTAAAGCCAACGGTTTGAATTTGACCGCTTTGGTCGTCTCCCAGTAACTCACCTGCACCACGGATCTCTAAATCGTGGGTGGCAAGGGCAAAACCTGCGCCTAAGTCTTCGAGTTGCTCAATGGCCTGTAAGCGCTTGACCGCGTCTTTAGTTAAGGCTTGGCTATTCTTCGTGAGTAGGTATGCGTATGCTTGGTGATGGCTTCGTCCTACACGGCCGCGAAGCTGATGTAACTGTGCCAATCCGAGTTTATCGGCTCTATCCATTATGATGGTATTAGCAGAGGGAATATCGATACCGGTTTCAATAATGGTCGTGCACACAAGCACATTATACTTTTGGTGATAGAATTCACCCATCAAGTGCTCAAGTTCTTTTTCACGCATTTGCCCGTGGGCGGTGGTGACATTGGCTTCTGGCACGAGCGCTGAGATATCTGCGGTGATTTTGTCTATCGTTTCGACGTTATTGTGGAGGAAGTAAACCTGTCCACCGCGCTTGATTTCACGCAAAATTGCTTCGCGGATAAGCTCGTCGTTGCGCTCTCGCACAAAGGTCTTTACTGCTAATCGTTTGGCTGGCGGTGTCGCGATAATAGAGAGATCACGCATACCACTCATTGCCATATTCAGTGTACGCGGGATTGGGGTAGCGGTTAGGGTAAGAATGTCGACATCCGCTCTAAGCTGCTTAATTTTTTCTTTTTGTCTCACACCAAAGCGGTGTTCTTCGTCAACAATCAACAGACCTAAATCGGCGAACTTGATGTTTTCTTGAATAAGCTTATGGGTGCCTATCACAATATCAATTTTGCCTTCTTCAAGTTTTTGTAACGTCTCTTTTTGTTCTTTCGCTGAGTTAAAGCGCGAAAGCACACCAACTTCAACAGGCAGATCGGCAAAACGGTCTTTAAAGTTCTCAAAGTGTTGTTGGGCAAGGAGCGTAGTTGGCACTAAGACAGCCACTTGTTTGCTATCGTTGACGGCAACAAATGCAGCACGCATGGCCACTTCGGTTTTACCAAAGCCGACATCGCCACAAACAAGTCTGTCCATCGCTAGGCTTGATTGCATGTCTGCAAGTACGGCTGTGATTGCATTGCGTTGATCGTCTGTTTCTTCAAATGGGAAGCTATCAGAAAAGTCTCGATAGGCACTCGCATCTAGCTTAAATGCATATCCCGGTTTACTTTGGCGTTTTGCGTATATATCTAGGAGTTCAGCTGCAACATCTCTGACTTTTTCAGCCGCTTTGCTTTTTGCTTTTTCCCAGGCGTCGTTACCCAATTTATGAAGTGGTGCAGAAGCTTCTTCACCTCCTGAGTAACGACTGAGCATATGAAGCGAAGAAACAGGCACATAAAGTTTAGCGTCATTGGCATAGATGATAGTCACAAACTCGGTAGCAATACCCGCTGCATCTATGGTTTCTAGCCCTAAATAGCGGCCTACACCATGATCTAAATGAACAATAGGTTGACCTTCTTTCAACTCAGCGAGGTTTCGGATCAGCGCATCTTGCCCTTGCTCGTATTTATGTTTACGGCGGCGCTTTTGGGAAATCTTAACACCTAACAGCTCTTGCTCGGTGATGATAGACAGCGATTGTTTATCCAGTAGCTTAACACTGGTCGCAAGTGGAGTGACGACCACACCAACATCTGAGTCGCTAGAGACAAACTCTGCAATGCGCTTATAAGGCCTAAGCTTTAGACCTGTTGGTTTTAATAAGGTAAGCAGTGACTCTCTTCTGCCCTCTGATTCAACACTGAATAACACCCGCGACTTTTGCTTTTTCTCAGCAGCGATGTAATCAAGGATTTTTTGATATGGATTAGCTTGTTTATGCTCAATGCGGACATCGTCTATTAATTCTGCTGCGACATTGTTATTGCCCGCTTTGGTTCCCAGCATCGCTTGACTAAGCTTTATTCGAGAGAAGCCGTTAAGGCCTTCAAATAAGGTCTCTATTGGCTGATATAGCTTGGCTGGTGCAAGTAGCGGGCGAAGAGGGTCAACCCGGCGACTTTCGTAGCGTTTAGATACGTCTTGCCAAAAGGTTTGGGCCGCAGATTCAATGTCGCCAAAAGGCATAAATACGGTATCTTCAGGTAAATAGTCAAACACCGTCGCTAACGAATCAAAAAAGAGCGGTAAATAATACTCTATACCCGCTGGCCAGTTCCCTTTACTGACTTGCATATAGATGCTGTCTTTTTCACTACTTGCGCCGAACGCTTCGCGGTAATTAATTCTAAAGCGTTCAATGTCTTCTGCATTGGTTGGGAATTCGTGCGCCGGTAATAAATCGATAGCATCAATCTCATCATTTGAGCGTTGGCTTTCGATATCAAAATGACGAATTGAGTCTAACTCATCATCAAAGAAATCTAGTCTAAAGGGGAGTGGGCTACCCATGGGATATAAATCAATAATGGAGCCTCGAACAGCAAACTCACCATGCTCCATTACCTGCTGAACATGACGATAACCCGCTTGAGTTAAGGTATCACGCAAGCTTTGTGCGTCTACTGTGTCACCTTTTTTTACCTGAAGACTCATGCCGTGGATAAAGCTAGGTGGTGCGGTACGTAGCATGAGTGTTGAAACAGGAATGATGAGTACGGATTGCTTTTCCTGTTTGAGTGTATTTAGCGTTGCAAGACGCTGGGAGATAATGTCTTGATGTGGTGAAAAGTGATCATAGGGTAATGTTTCCCAGTCAGGAAACATCATGACGGGCGTATCTTTTAAAAGATACGCCAGTTCATGCTCAAGGCGAAGTGCAGAGGGCGTGTCGGGGGTGACGAGTACAACTAAGTTGTCATGTTGTTGGATGTGCTCACTCAAACACAGTGATAAGCTACTGCCAACCAAATTACCCCACGAAATTTTATCCTTGTTTGATTTTACCCAAGGTAAATTGTTCCATTGCACATTCGCCATTGATTACTCCTATTTATTAATCGCGATAAATTTTGCAAAGATCCTGATAGTGATCGATTCGTCTGTCTCTTAAATACGGCCAGATGCGACGAACAGATTCACTGCGTGCAAGATCAACATCAACAACCGAGATTTCCTCAGCTTCTTCAGATGCATGCAATAACATTTCACCTTGCGGACCGGTAACAAAAGAATTGCCCCAGAATTGAATACCTTCACTTTGACCCGAAGGGTCTGATTCATGGCCAACACGGTTAACGCTAATCACAGGTACTCCGTTAGAGACTGCATGTGCACGCTGTGCAATTATCCAAGCATCTCGTTGACGGATTTGCTCTGCTTTATCATCGCGAGGATCCCAGCCAATTGCCGTTGGGTAAATTAAAAACTCAGCGCCTGCCATTGCCATCAGACGCGCACCTTCAGGGAACCATTGATCCCAACACACCAGTACGCCTAATTTGCCTACAGAAGTCTGAATTGGAGTAAAGCCCATGTCACCAGGGGTGAAGTAAAACTTTTCATAAAAACCTGGGTCATCAGGAATGTGCATTTTACGGTATTTGCCGGCAATCGTACCGTCAGACTCAAGTACAACCGCGGTGTTGTGATAAAGCCCTGTTGCACGCTTTTCAAATAACGACGCAACGATGACAACATTAAGCTCTTTTGCAAGTGCGCCTAGTGAGTCGGTGCTTGGGCCTGGAATGGTTTCCGCTAAGTCGAAGAGATCGGTGTCTTCAGTCTGGCAAAAATACAAGCTGCGGTGCAATTCTTGTAAAACGATAAGCTTAGCCCCCTGACTAGCGGCTTTTCGGATACCGTCACAGGTTTTCGCAAAGTTGTTTACGAGATCTGTAGAGTTGCTATGTTGAACAATACCAACTTTGATGTTTTTTTCAGTCATGGTACTTACCTTAAAAAACCTTTTGGTAACTGCATCGTAATACAGTGCAGGCTACCGAATTGATGGATGATTGGTAGGCAGTTTACGCCAATTACCGTTCTTTCTGGGTGAGCAAGAGAGACTTTGTCCAGCGCTTCTTGGTCTTTGTCGTCGCCATAGATAGGTACTAACACCGTTTTATTCAAGATCAGATAGTTTGCATAGGTTGCAGGTAATCTCTCACCCTCATTATCAAACTTAGCGCTAGGCCAAGGTAAACTAATCAAACGGTATGGATCGCCATTTGGGGTGCGGAATGTGCGTAGCTGCTGTTCCATTTTATTGAGGGCATCATAGTGCTCGTCTGATTTGTCGTCGCACTTAACATATACCAAGGTGTTATCCGGTGCAAAACGCACTAAAGTGTCGATATGACTATCCGTATCATCACCGGCTAAGTATCCATGATCTACCCACAAGAATGACTCTGCACCCAACTCTTTTTGCAACAATAGTTCTAATTCGGTTTTACTTAGATGTGGATTGCGATTTGGGTTCAACAGACACTCTGAAGTGGTCAATAGGACATTGGACTCGTTGATCTCAATACCGCCGCCTTCAAGTACCACGTCAACCTTTTCAAAGGTACAGTTTGGGTTGAGGACCTGTTTAGCAAGCTGCTGATTGATCTTATTGTCTAAATCCGCAGCAAACTTGTTACCCCAACCTGTAAAGGTGAAATCTTTGATACATAGATTTCCTGTACTTGTTTGCGTCGTAAGTGGACCATGGTCACGGGCCCAGGTGTCATCGCAAGGCGTAACAACAAAGTGACACTTGGTTAAGCTAACCTCAGCTGCGCTGAGTAAGTTTTCGATATGCTGTTTTAACGCTTCATTATGCGCCACGATAACAACTTCTTGAACTTGGGTAATATGTTGGCAAAGTGCAACGTACACAGGTTCAACGTCACTGAGAATGTCGCTCCAATCGGTATCAGAATGCGGCCAAGTAAGCATGATTGCATCTTGTGGTGCCCATTCTGGGAGTAAAGTAAAACTCATTAAATCATCACCATATAATAATAAGCCTATAGTTTATCATTAACCTCAGGTGTGTCAGTAAGTTTTGTGAAGATAATTGAGCATTTAAAGAAGGCACTTAATGCGTTAAATACCTTATTGGTCTTTTTGCTGCTTTAGCTTAAGTTGTCTGGTCTGAGCGTGTAGGCTTGCCCGTACAAGCAACTCTTGATCCGCTTCTCTAATAGCGGTAAAGGCGAGGGTGAATTTACCATCTTGCTTGGCAATGACTTCTGAGTAGCAAAAGATAGCACTGGCTTCATTGCGCAAAAATATTTTAGTTCGTAACGATTGCCCGACCTCATAATCTGCTTCTAACGTTGCGGTCAGGCCGCCGCCGCCGTAGCTGTCACAAAATAAATGACTGTCGTCAGGCTCTTCAGTTGCGAGAATATGGCTGATAATTAAATCAATCTTACGTGATTGCGCCTGCAAATAAGCTGCTAACTCATTGGCAATATCACCCAGATTACGAAGTGGTCGCAGCGCATTAAGATCTAACTCATTAATTTCGTTCGCGAGTTTAAATAGCGGCGGAATTGCAGCTTCTAATTGATATTCGTTTTCTGGAACCATATTGTCATCAACCGGGTAGAGGTTGATCTGAACCTGTTCAGCTATCTGAAAATACTGTTCAAATAATTCCTGCAAATTCGCTTTCATGTTTTATCTCTTGGCATCGCGCCGCTTTACAACTGTCTCTATAGTAACGGTTTAGCTTACCGATAATCAAACTTTGAATTGCTCAAGTAGTTGTTCTTGGGTTGTTATCTTTTCTACTTGAGACTGCATCGTGGCATCAACGCTCTTAGCTTCGCTATACACCGACTCTGAAATACCACGAATTGATGAGCTACTGCTATTCACGTTATTTACAATGTCATTTTGCTCATTCAGCATATCAGCAATACGTGAATTCAAATCGACAATATGGCGAATAGCACTACGCATATCTTCAAGCGCGGCTCGAGTTTGCTCTGCCTTTTCAACCGTTTTATCGACATAATGTTGGCTTTGCTTCATTACAGTAACCGCGCTTTCTGAACCTGACTGTAGTTGACTTATCATTCCACGAATTTCAGTTGTGGCTTCTTGTGTTCTTTGTGCAAGCGATCTCACTTCGTCTGCAACGACGGCAAAGCCGCGGCCAGACTCACCAGCTCTTGCGGCTTCAATGGCAGCATTGAGCGCTAGGAGGTTGGTTTGCTCAGCGATGCTATTGATAACCGATAATATTTGTTCAATAGCAGTAGACGAGCTTTCTAATTCCGTAACTACGGTCATTGCCGAACTGATTTGATTAGACAGCTCTTGAATTGTCTCCGTTGTTTCTGCAACGATTTTTTCTCCTTGGCGAGCAACTTGATCGGTTGTTTTAATTGCTTCAGCGGCTTCATGGGCAGATTGAGTTACTTGATGCTCAGTTGCAGACATGTGTGTTGTTGCTTCATCAAGGACTTTGATACTCGCTAATTGCTCTTGAATGGAAAGTTTGGCTTTATTTGCAACCTGAGATGTTTGTTGAGCATCGTTTAAAACTTCATGGCCTAAGCCCTGAATATTCGCTATCAGAGACTGTAAGCTGCTGGTAAAGGCATTAAAATTTTGCGCCAGTGCTGCAAATTCGGGTTCATGCTCGGTATTTAATCGTACGGTTAAGTCCGCATTACCGCGTGCGATAGCAGCCATGGCGGTGTTGATTTCATCCAGCGGCTTTAATAATAAGCTAATCACAAAAGAAAGTAGCACAGTCGCGAGTGCCACAGAAATAAAAGCAAATATGGCTGCATCTCTTTGCAGTCGTGAAAGTGCGGCAAAAACGGTGTCTTCATCCAGCATCACCCCTAAATACCAATCTAAGCCTTCGACTTCTTTAAACTGCACTAATTTGTCTTCGCCGTTCACTTCAACGTATTGAATATTTTCTGAGATACTTATGTCACCGAGAAATGTACGAGAAGACTTACCATTTAGTTTTACATCAGGGTGTGAGATAGTCGACCCGTCTTTACTCACCATAAAGGCAAAACCCGCGTCTAGCAGGTTAAACGAGTTAATCATTTCGCCGAGTTTTGCCAAACTAACGTCGTAAAAAATCGCGCCGTTAAATTGACCTCGTTTAAACACTGGTGCACCGATTGATACCACAATTTCGTTGCTTACTGCATCAGCGTAAGGTGCTGTGATAATGAGCTTTCGTGCAGTTTTTGCGTCGGTATACCAAGGCCGCTTTCTTGGGTCCCAGTTTGCACCAGGGTTCCAATTTGGATCGCTTGCGACATACTTTCCTGTTTGCTCTTCGCCATAACCTATCAGTAGGAAAGAGGTTGTGAGCTGTGGCTGCGAGAGGATAGGAAAGGCTGCGTCTAAGGTGTCAGTGGAAGCAACGAGATTGGTAGCAAGAGCGGCGAGATCGGTTGCTCCTTTCATTTGCGCAGTGACAGTGTTACCAATTCCTTGAATTATTTCATTCACACTTTGTTCGGTTTGCGCTTTGATTGCTGATTGCACGGAAATGTATTGAATAACAGATAAGATCAGTAATGCTGCAAGCAGTACAAGCGCTGAGACGGATACAACTTTGTGTTTAAACTTCACGGCCACACTCCAATAAGTTTGATACATTAAACTTATGACATTTAATAAGAAAATGCCAAACCTTCTACACAGCATTTGAAGGTATTTCAAATTATTGCATTTATATTAATTATTTATTCATGGTGCAATTCCTATTCTCTAAAACTTAGAAGAGGAGAAAACTTCATGTATAAACCAGCTTTAACAGCAATTGCCTCGGCAATGATACTCGCTGCATGCGGTGGCGGTTCAGGTTCTGACTCAAACGACAACAACACCACGCAACCAACCCAAAAAACCACCGTAAGTGTTGGTGTGTCAGATGCTGCTGTGAATAATCTTGCAGAGGTAAACCTTGTTATTCAAAGGCTGACATTTAGAGCATCTGGAAAAGAAGATGTCACATTTGATACCTTGGATGCGCAGGGTAATCCAATGAAAATCAATCTGCTTGAATATACGGGGGATGATATCTATTTGGTTGTAAATGACCAAGAGATCGATGAAGGTGATTATGAGTGGATCAGAGCCGATGTTGTAAACGGTAGTGCGGGGTCTAATTTTGACTTAACCTCCAGCGTGCGTTTTTTAGATGGTAGTCAAGCACCATTAGCCGTAACCCGTAAAGGTAACGATGGTGTAGGTGAAATCCAACTCAATAACTTCTCGTTAAATGAAGGTGAGAACCAAATCGTACTGGAGTTTGACTTAAATAAGGCGCTGTTGAAGCGCGGAGATGATGACACCGTTTATCTAAAACCAACAGCTGTCCGTTTGGAAAATCTGTTAACTAGTTTCGAGATTGAGGGCATTGTTAGCGAGTCTGTGAAAAATGCATGTATAGCAGACAACGCGGACTTAGCTCCTCTAGTCGGAGAGTACAAACATGTTGTTTATCTTTATAAAGCGGATGTTGAAGTGCCAAGCGACATCAGTGATGAAGATTCAGCGCCTGTAGCCACCGCAAACTTAGATGCCGAGAGTGAATATGAGATAGCATTTATTGGTTCTGGAGATTACAAAGTAGGGTATTCTTGCTTAGGTCATTTAGATGATGCCGAAACGATAGATGCAGATTTTAGTTTATATCAAACAAAAGACGTTTCGTTAACGCAAGATACAGAAGTGAATTTCGAGACAAACTAATTTCATTTAGTCTTTTAAGCGAATTGGTATAACAGCAAAACAAAAAGGGCTTCAATTGAAGCCCTTTTTACTACTTAAATTCAAAATTAAGCATTTTCTAGTGCAGCGCGCGGGTCAACATATTCCATGTTGAAGCCTTCTGCCACTTCTTTACACGTTACTTGACCTTTCAGAACGTTTAGGCCGTCCATAAAGTGTTTGTCATTTAGTAGCGCTTGTTTGTAGCCTAAGTTTGCAAGCTTGATGATGTACGGAAGCGTTGCGTTGTTAAGTGCAAACGTTGAAGTACGAGGCACAGCACCTGGCATGTTAGCTACACAGTAGTGAACTACGTCATCAACAATGTATGTTGGTTCTGCGTGTGTAGTCGCTTTAGAAGTCGCGATACAACCACCTTGGTCGATTGCAACGTCAACAATGGCAGCACCTGGCTTCATCGCTTTGATGTGTTCTGCAGTTACAAGCTTAGGCGCCGCTGCACCAGGAATTAGTACGCCGCCGATCACAAGATCTGCTTCTAGTACGTGCTTTTCAAGTGCATCAGCCGTTGAGTAGATAACTTTAGCTTGGCTACCAAACTGTGCATTTAGTGAACGTAGTACGTCGATGCTACGGTCAAGGATAGTAACGTCTGCACCTAGACCTACCGCCATTTGTGCTGCGTTACGGCCAACCATACCACCGCCGATCACAACAACTTTAGCTGGTTCAACGCCCGGCACACCACCAAGTAGCATACCACGGCCTTCACGTGACTTTTCAAGCGCTTGAGCACCTGCCTGAATTGACATACGACCAGCAACTTCTGACATTGGTGCTAGCAGTGGAAGACCACCACGCGCATCAGTTACCGTTTCGTATGCGATACAGATAGCACCGCTCTTGATTAGATCTTCTGTCTGTGGAAGATCTGGTGCTAGGTGAAGGTAAGTAAATAGGATTTGATCTTCACGTAGCATTGCGCGCTCAACAGCTTGAGGCTCTTTTACTTTAACAATCATATCAGCAGTAGCAAAAACTTCTGCCGCTGTGTCTAAAACTTTAGCACCAACTTGAACATAATCTTCGTCAGTAAAACCAATGCCGATACCAGCATTTGTTTCAACAACGACTTCGTGACCGTGATTGATTAGTTCACGAACGCTCGCAGGAACCATACCAACGCGGTATTCGTGGTTTTTTATCTCTTTAGGTACACCAATAATCATAATATTCGCCTCAAAATAAGAACGGGGTAAAATTTTTGACTATTATATTTACCTATAGCCAGTGTGTCTCACTGTTTTAATATTTAAATGTAGTGATATACTCTGAATTAATGAATCATTCAGGATAAAAAACTACACTATGTATCAACAACTAGACAGAATCGACAGAAAGATTTTAGTCGAACTTCAGAAAGATGGCAGAATTTCCAACGTAGAATTAGCCAAACGTATAGGATTGAGCGCTACGCCTTGCTTGGAGCGCGTTAAAAAGCTGGAGCGAGAAGGATTTATTCGAGGTTATAAAGCCGTAGTCGATCCTGCTAAGCTTGGGCAGGGACTTTTAGTGTTTGTTGAAGTGACAGTGAATAAAAACTCGCCTGATGTGTTCGATAGATTTAATCAAGCAGTAAAGCAGCATGACGAAATTATTGAATGTCACCTTGTGTCCGGTAGTTTTGACTATTTATTAAAGACACGAGTGACCGACATGTCAGAATATCGAGGAGTTTTAGGAGAAATTTTACTTAAACTGCCAAACATCAGTGAAAGTCGCACTTTTGTGGTCATGGAAGAAGTAAAAGGAGAAGAAGGAGAAGTAATAAAACCTTGTGCACCTTGAGGTATTTCTTGGTAAGGTGTAAGTATATACAGCAATACTAACGCAAATCACTAATTTGCTGACGTTTTGGGCTTTTATAGTCCAGAAAAGAAACAGAAAAAAGGTTTAATTACAATGCGCTTAAATGGTGTGCAACGCCTCTTAGAGACAGGTTTGATTGTAAGCACGGCTGCAGCAATATTTATGTTGTGTGCGTTGATAAGTTTCGACCCAGCCGATCCTGCTTGGACTCAATCCGGTGAGTACGTAAAAGTAAACAATATAACTGGTGCTGCCGGAGCTTGGCTGGCAGACATTATGCTGCTGAGTTTCGGTTGGCTGGCGTTTTTGATCCCAGCGGCGCTGCAGTTTCTTGGCTATTTAGTGTTTAAAAAACCACATAAGCTTCTGCAACTAGATTACACCACGCTAGGTTTGCGCCTTATTGGCGCGACACTGTTCATTACCTCTGCGAGTGCAATCAGCAGCATCAACTTCGATGATATCTATAATTTCTCATCTGGTGGGGTAGTAGGGGATGTGGTTGCTGGTGCAATGATGCCTGCCTTTAACTTTACCGGCACTTCTATACTGTTACTGTGTTTTTTCTTCGCCGGAATGACACTACTTACCGGTGTATCTTGGGTTGAATTCGTTGATTATTTAGGTGAAAAGGTACTCGCCGGCTTTAGATGGGTACGCGATAGACTGACAGCAGAGCGCAATGTAGAGCAAACGCAGTCAGTTTCACAGAAATCTGAGGGCGCTAGCACCAAAACGGATAGAGTAGAAAGTGAGGCACCAATAATAGCTACTCAGCGAAACGATGATCATGAGCAGGCTCTCCAGCAGCAAACCGATACTGAAATTAATATAGATTTCGATGCTGAAGAAGAACCCAGTGGACTTGGCAAATTAAAAGATAAATTGTTCCGCAAAACAAACACTGAACCTGCACTTCAAACCACGTCTGCACCGCACTCTGATTTACAAGAGAAGAAAGAGCCGTCGGTGTTCGATGAGCTAGATGATATTCTAGAGCAAGAAATCAACTTTTCAGCGATAGAGGATGAGCCACTAGATACTGTCGCGGCTTTAAATGCCTTGGATGAAGCACCAGTGCACGAAACCAAAGTGGTTTCTCCGGCAAGGCCTCTTAAGCCTAAAGCACCTGAAAAGGCGGCCAATGGTTATCAGCCTCCACCAAGCGCCAAAGAACAATTTGAAGCGCTTCTAGAAGCTCAGCCACCTGCGGAACCACTGCCTTCATTAGATCTCTTGGATAGACCTGACAAGGCTAAAAATCCAATTTCGCAAGAAGAGTTAGATCAGGTCTCGCGGTTGGTTGAAACTAAACTATTAGACTTCAATGTCCAGGCGCAGGTAGTTGGTGTGTATCCAGGCCCGGTCGTTACGCGCTTTGAGTTAGATCTCGCGCCGGGCATTAAAGTGGCTAAGATCACGGGTCTAGCAAAAGACTTAGCGCGTTCATTATCTGCAGTCAGTGTGCGTGTAGTTGAGGTTATCCCAGGCAAAACGTATGTGGGTTTAGAGCTACCTAACAAACACCGTGAAATCGTACGTTTGTCTGAAGTGATAGGTGCCCCTAAGTTTGAACAAAACCCATCACCTTTGACCATGGTGCTTGGTAAAGATATCGCGGGCCAACCAGTTGTTGCTGATTTAGGTAAAATGCCTCACCTGCTGGTGGCCGGTACCACTGGTTCTGGTAAGTCAGTGGGCGTTAATGTCATGATCTTAAGCTTGTTATATAAGTCGCCGCCAGAAGATGTGCGAATGATCATGATAGATCCGAAAATGCTTGAGCTTTCAGTTTACGAAGGTATCCCACATTTATTATGCGAAGTGGTTACCGATATGAAAGAGGCAGCAAACGCGCTACGCTGGTGTGTGGGGGAAATGGAACGCCGTTATAAACTGATGTCGGCACTCGGTGTTCGTAACCTCAAAGGTTACAATCAGAAGATTAAAGACGCCAAAGAAGCGGGTCACCCAATTTTAGATCCACTCTTTAAAGATACAGACGGTATGGCGGATGAACCACAAGAGCTAGATAAATTACCGAGTATCGTGGTCGTTATAGACGAATTTGCCGACATGATGATGATTGTTGGTAAAAAGGTAGAAGAGTTAATTGCACGTATTGCGCAAAAAGCGCGAGCGGCAGGCATACACTTAGTGCTTGCTACACAGCGTCCATCTGTGGATGTTATTACGGGTTTGATCAAAGCGAATATACCAACGCGAATGGCGTTCCAAGTATCAAGTAAGATTGATTCGCGTACAATCTTAGACCAGCAAGGTGCAGAAAACCTGCTGGGTATGGGTGACATGCTCTATCTGCCGCCTGGAACGAGTGTTCCGGTTCGTGTACATGGCGCGTTTGTTGACGATCATGAAGTACATGCCGTAGTGAGTGACTGGAAAGCAAGAGGCAAACCAAACTACGTCGAAGAAATTCTATGCGGTGAAGCAACCGAGGATATTTTACTACCTGGCGAAGCACCGGAAGGTGGGGATGAGGAGTCTGATCCACTTTACGATGAAGCCGTTGGGTTTGTTATTGAAACAGGCAAAGTGTCTGTTTCGAGTGTACAACGTAAGTTAAGGGTTGGTTATAACCGTGCAGCTCGATTAGTTGAGCAGATGGAAATGTCTGGGGTGGTAAGTGCTCCTGGTCATAATGGTGCACGAGATGTATTGGTAAAAGGTGGAGCCAATTAATGAAAAAATTTAAGCAAATTGCGTTGCTAACGGTATTATCAAACCTCTTTATTCAGCCTGTGTGGGCTGATGAGGCTGCGATGCAAAGTCTAAAAGGAAGACTGGCTGAATTAACCAGTTTTCAAGGTAAGTTTGAGCAAATCGTTAAAGATCAAGAAGGCAATGAGTTGCAAACTGGCGAAGGGGCGATAACCTTAGCCCAGCCACTAAAAATCCGCTGGCA
Source organism: Pseudoalteromonas sp. DY56-GL79 (assembly GCF_041414765.1). Classification (NCBI taxonomy): domain Bacteria; kingdom Pseudomonadati; phylum Pseudomonadota; class Gammaproteobacteria; order Alteromonadales; family Pseudoalteromonadaceae; genus Pseudoalteromonas; species Pseudoalteromonas sp. DY56-GL79. Next base: position 64,145 of record NZ_JANHZS010000019.1, read on the forward strand.
ACAAGAGATGCCGGATGACACTTTATTTGTATCAAGCGGAGCTACAACCTATTACTACGATACGTTTGCTGAGCAAGTGACTATCCTAGATACGACTAAACTTATTGATACCACGCCGTTTGTGCTACTTACGACCCAAGAGGACAGCCAATGGTTGAAGTACGACGTAGCACTTAACGGTCAAGAATATCTGATCACGCCTAAAAACAAAGTAGACTCGCAGGTAGAGCAACTGACACTGCGTTTTGATGACAAAAACGATGGCTTGGCACTATTGAAAGTGAACGATATTTCAGGTCAAGTCTCTACGTTTAGCTTTAAGGAAAGCAAAGTCAATGCACCAGTAAAAGAGAGTTTGTTTGAGTTTACTATTCCACAAGGAGTGGTCGTAGACGACCAAAGAGGCAGTGACTAGTTTAGGGTTTGATTTTACACCAGATGTACGACCGTTGGCCGCAAGAATGCGGCCAACCTCGTTAGAGCATTATGTCGGGCAGAGTCATATTTTGTCCAAAGGCTCTGTACTTTATCGTGCGATCGAATCTGGACGCTGTCATAGCCTGATCCTTTGGGGGCCACCCGGAGTGGGTAAAACCACCCTTGCTGAGATCATAGCCAACTATGCGGATGCAGAGCTTATCAAACTTTCCGCTGTTAGCGCGGGAATTAAAGAGGTTCGTGAAGCGGTCGTCGATGCTAAAAATCGATTAGCTCAGTTTGGCAGACGTACGCTGTTATTTGTTGACGAAGTACATCGCTTTAATAAATCCCAGCAAGACGGATTTTTACCTCATATTGAAGACGGCACCTTTATTTTCATTGGTGCGACCACTGAAAATCCTTCTTTTGCACTGAATAACGCGATCTTGTCTCGCGCGCGCGTCTATACTTTACAATCGCTTGTAGAGGATGAATTAGGTCAAGTACTCAAAGATGCGTTGTCACGCGATGAACAGCTGTCGAAATTAGCGATCACCATTGATGACAGCGCACTTGAACTCATCGCCAAAGCAGCTTCGGGAGATGCGAGAAAGGCGCTTAATCTGCTGGAGCAGGCTGTTGACTTAAGTTTTGAGCCAAACTCAAACACTCATTTGGTGAATGAACTGGTACTAAAACAAGTGTTGCCCAGCCAATTATCAAGTTATGACAATAAGGGCGACTTATACTATGACCTAATCTCAGCGTTTCATAAGTCAGTTCGCGGCAGCGCACCAGATGCGGCACTTTATTGGTATTGCAAAATATTAGCAGGCGGTGGCGATCCGCTCTATGTTGCACGGCGATTGCTGGCGATCGCCACTGAAGATATTGGCAATGCAGACCCAAGAGCTATGCAAGTTGCGTTAAATGCTTGGGATATATTTCATCGTGTTGGGCCAAGCGAAGGAGAGCGTGCAATAGCACAGGCAACGCTTTATCTCGCGAGTGCGCCAAAAAGTAACGCGGTCTACATGGCGTTCAATCAAGCTAAACGCGATGCTGCTAGTGATCCAAATTACCCCGTACCAGAACATCTCAGAAATGCACCGACAAAACTAATGAAAGAGCTGGGTTTTGGCGAAGAATACCGTTACGCACATAATGAACCCGGCGCCTTTGCTGCTGGAGAAAATTACTTCCCTGAAGCCATTCAAGAGCGACAATATTATCAACCCACAGACAGGGGACTTGAGAAACAAATCGCTGACAAGCTTAACTATCTACAGACGCAAAATGCGCAAAGTAGCACCAAGAGGTACAAGTAGCGATGCTGATAAATTATCTCACAATTGCGCTAGGTGGAGCGTTTGGTGCAATGTTACGCTTTTTTATCAGCGATATGTCGATAAAACTCTTAGGTAAGGGATTCCCTTTTGGGACGTTGATCGTTAATATTCTTGGTTCATTATTGATGGGTGTGCTTTACGGTTTAATTGAAAAAGAAGTTATTTCAGTTTCTCCATCTAAAACGTTGATAGGTATTGGCTTTTTAGGTGCGTTGACTACTTTTTCTACATTCTCAATGGATTCCTTGTTGTTACTTCAACAAGGGCAATATGTGAAAATGGCGTTTAACGTCACATTAAACGTGGTGGCGTGTATCTTTATGGCCTGGGTTGGTCTCTGCCTCATCATGCAAAAAGGTTAAAAAAACAATGTTAGATTCTAAATACTTTCGTCAAGACATCGAGGAAGCCGCTGCGCGTTTGAAAAAGCGTGGTTTTGAACTCGATGTTGCTAAGATCACCGAATTAGAAGAAAAGCGCAAAGCGCTACAAACCAAAACTCAGGAATTACAGAGTGAGCGTAACAGTTCCTCCAAAGCGATTGGTCAAGCTAAAGCGAAAGGGGAAGACGTTCAACCTTTACTAGATGCTGTTGCAAACTTGGGTGACCAATTAAGTGCGGCAAAAGAAGAGCAAGACAAAATTCTTGCTGAACTTAATGACTACGCAATGTCGTTGCCAAACCTCCCTGCTGATGAGGTACCTGCAGGTGCCGATGAGTCTGAGAATGTTGAAATAAGCACTTGGGGTGAGCCAAAGCAGTTTGATTTTGAAGTTAAAGACCATGTTGACCTAGGTGAAGCGCTTGATAAGGGTCTCGATTTCGAAACTGGTGTTAAGCTAAGTGGTTCTCGCTTTACAGTGATGCGCGGTGGCGTTGCGCGTATGCATAGAGCGCTTGTACAACTAATGCTGGATACCCACACTGAGCAAAATGGTTATACAGAAATGTATGTACCATATCTTGTGAATAAAGCGAGCTTGTTTGGTACAGGTCAGCTTCCTAAGTTTGCAGAAGATTTGTTCCATACAGAAGCATTATCTGAAGACCAAGATGGCTTTAGTCTAATTCCGACAGCAGAAGTACCGTTAACTAACTGCGCTCGTGACGTTATTTATGACGAAAAAGAGCTGCCGATTAAGATGACGGCGCACACGCCTTGTTTTAGAAGCGAAGCAGGTAGCTACGGGCGTGATACGCGCGGACTTATTCGTCAACATCAGTTTGATAAGGTTGAACTTGTTCAATTGGTTAAACCTGAAGATTCAATGGCAGCGCTTGAAGAGTTAACAGGTCATGCAGAACAAATTTTACAAGCACTTGGCTTACCTTATAGAAAAGTGGTGCTTTGTACTGGAGACATGGGGTTCGGTGCGACGAAAACGTACGATTTGGAAGTTTGGTTACCAGCGCAAAATACCTACAGAGAAATTTCTTCTTGTTCAAACATGTGGGATTTCCAAGCGCGCCGTATGCAAGCGCGTTTCCGCCGTAGTGGTGAAAAGAAGCCTGAGCTACTTCATACCCTTAATGGTTCTGGTTTAGCGGTAGGTCGTACTCTAGTTGCGATTTTAGAAAACTACCAGCAGGCAGATGGATCAATTATTGTACCTGATGCACTAAAACCATATATGGGTGGTGTAGAGGTTATTAAAGCAAGCTAAGATAGTACTGCTTAATTGAGCTTTGCTCGATTTAAAAACTCAAGTTATTGAAAAGAGGTTGGATTCGTCCAGCCTCTTTTTATTACTATATTATGAATGTTTTTTTACAGGGAAATATAGAAAAACAAGATTATCAACCAATAATTTGCGTCTTGAATATCTAGGTATCTATATAAAAGTAAAATAATTATGCTTTTTGTGCTTAGCTGTACAAGAATTACATTTCTGATCGTTGCATGACTCGCTGAGATGTGATTTATTGAAGGTATGGGTTTGGCCAAATCTCATCGGTAAGTAGCACATCTATATGAAATACGATGTCGCTCGTGTTTAACTTTTCTCAATAAAATCTTTAATTTAAATTGTTAGTACGAATTGTCATTATACCGTAAGTCACTATCTTCGTTTTGAATGACGTTCGCTCAAGTTTGAACTACACAGTATTAGAAACGCTAATGCTGATCGAGAAAAAGGTGAGGATATTACCTATGAAGAGACAGAAAAGAGACCGTTTAGAAAGAGCACATTCACAAGGATTTAAGGCAGGATTAGCCGGTCGGTCGAAAGAAAATTGTCCCTATCAACAAGTAGAACACAGATCAGAATGGTTAGGCGGATGGCGAGAAGCGATGGATAATCGCAACATCTTTAAAACCTGATACCGAATTTTAGGAGAGCAAAGCCCCAGACGGGGCTTTGTGTGTTTTTAAAGCGATAACAGCGAAAATATTAAAATGCGCTGGTATCTTGGAAAAGACCTACTTTCAAATCTTTTGCTTCATAAATCACGCGACCATCAACTTCTACGATACCATCTGCTAGACCCATAAATAGCTTACGTTTGATAACGCGCTTCATTTCAATGCGATAAGTTACTTTTTTAGCAGTCGGTAAGATTTGACCCGTAAACTTCACTTCGCCCACACCGAGTGCACGACCAAGACCAGGACCACCAGACCAACCAAGGAAGAAGCCTACCAATTGCCACATCGCATCCAAACCTAAACAACCAGGCATTACTGGATCACCTTTGAAGTGGCAGTCGAAGAACCACAGATCAGGGTTGATGTCGAGTTCAGCAATAATTTGACCTTTACCATGCTCACCACCGTCATCATTAATTTGAACGATGCGATCCATCATCAGCATGTTGTCGCTAGGTAGGCGGCAGTTGCCTTCACCAAACATTTCTCCGCGACCACATAAAATAAGTTCTTCTTTTGTATAGCTGTTCTTCGGTTCCATAAATCTTCTTCTTAACTTGCAAATTGACGCTACTTTAGCGTACAGATGTACGCTAAACAACTCCGAACAGTTAAAAAGCGTACGGAGACTTGTAAATTTTGCGCTAAAGATATGTCTATTTGATTAAATTTCAAAAAATTGAAGAGATTAAATGCAAATCAGTTCCAATTAAGGGCGATTTATAATGTGAAAATCATTATAATCGGGGATGATTTTTTAGCAGGCTATTTTAGGTGATCTATGCTCCTTTTTGTTGACTCTTTGACCGTAATTGATTTTTCATACCTTTGCCCACGTCGTGGTGCGGTAGGTGAAAGCTGGATCACCGATATTGTGTTGCATGGTGAGCTAAACGAAGAGTCTATGGTGTTAGACTTTGCAAAAGTTAAAAAGCAAATCAAACGTATTATCGACGAAAAGCTGGACCACAAATTAGCGGTACCCAGCGCGCTTGCGTGTAATGCAAAACACAGTGAAGGCCGGTTTGAATTTGATATGCAATTTGATGGGAATCACTTAGCCATGAATGCACCGGAAGAAGCGGTGTGTGTAGTGGAAGGGGATGAAATCAATGAAGCCAATGCAATCGCTTACCTTAAGTCTGTTATTATGCCGCATATGCCTGAAAACGTGAAAGATTTAGATATAACACTGCGTCCAGAGGCCGCAACTGGCTTCTATTATCACTATAGCCATGGCTTAAAGAAACACGATGGTAACTGTCAGCGTATTATTCATGGTCATCGTTCATTGATTGGTGTGAAGCTAAATGATATCAGCATGCCTAGATTACAAAAACAATGGGCGGATAAATGGCAAGATATTTATCTTGGCAGTGAAGAAGACTTGATTGATCCTAGTTTGCTTCAGTACGTAACCGCGCATGATAAAGATTATGCGTTCGCATATACCTCGTCGCAGGGATATTTTGAGTTGGCGATCAGCAAATCACGTTGCGATATATTACCTTGTGATACAACAGTTGAATGTATTGCGGAGTATCTTGCTGGCCAAATAAAGCTGCAAAACCCACATGATAAGGTTGAAGTAAGAGCGTACGAAGGGGTTGGAAAAGGAGCGATTGCGTATGCTTAAACGTGCAATTGTCATATTGCTTGCGAGCACCACATTATTTGCTGAGGCGCTTGAATTAAAAGGTCACCTGACACAAGGTGGCTTGGTCGTCGGCAAGCTTGAAAATGCAACTGAGATAAAGCTAAACGAGACAAAATTAAAACGCTCGAAAGATGGCTATTTCGTGTTTGGTTTTGGTCGTGATGCTGAACTTAACCACATCTTGAGTTGGCAATCTGATGATGGTCAAAAGCATCGCCAGGCGATAGTGATCACGAAACGAGATTACGATATAGACAAGATCACGGGGGTGGCGAAAAAGTATGTTTCGCCACCAGAGTCGGTGCTAAAGCGCATACGTGAAGAAGCACAAGCAGTGTCAAAAGCAAGACAAGGCAATTCGGATTTATTATTCTTTAAAGACCCCGTTTTCAGACCTGCGAAGGGCCGTATTTCAGGTGTTTATGGTAGCCAAAGATATTTTAATGGTGAGCCAAAACGACCACATTTTGGATTGGATATCGCAAACAAAACGGGTGAGCCGGTCTTAGCGCCGGTATCGGGTAAGGTGGTGTTTGCAAATCCAGATCTTTATTACAGTGGCGGCACTTTGATTATCGATCACGGTCACGGCATTACCTCTACGTATATCCACCTTAGTAAACTGGATGTTAAGGCTGGCGATACGGTAAAAACAGGCGATAAAATCGCTGAAATTGGCGCAACGGGCAGGGTAACTGGCCCGCATTTGGATTGGCGCTTTAATTGGTTCGGGGAACGACTCGACCCAGCTCTACTTATGAAAGATACACTAGCGGATAAAGCAGTAAAAAAATGACAGACGAACAAAGACAAGCCATTGTTGAGCAACGCATTAAAAGCTCAATCACACACGTAACAAAAACCGTATTCCCAGGCCGTACAAACCATCACAACACCTTATTTGGTGGTGACGCACTGGCTTGGATGGACGAAGTTGCCTTTATTGCTGCAACGCGTTTTTGTCGCAAACCTTTGGTAACGATTTCGTCAGACCGAGTCGATTTCAAAGAGGCAATTCCTGCTGGTACTTTTGCTGAATTAGTATCAAAAGTAGTGCATGTTGGTAATACCAGCTTAAAGGTTGATGTTGAAATCTATCTTGAAAGAATGCACAAAGATGATAAACACTTAGCAATTACAGGTAGTTTTACCTTTGTTGCCGTGGATGACAATCATAGGCCAACTCCTGTGGTTTGTGACAAAATGCTAAATGGCTTTGACAGCTAGTTTTTCGCTCAGATTTTATTTTTTTAAATCTCTAAAACAAATATAGGGCTAAGCCCTATATTTAATACAATATAAAGAACACATCATACAAAAACTTGTAAAATTGCTACTTGTCAGGAACGGCTAAAGCCCTTTTATGATAATTAATCCAGCCATCATTTGTTATTCGAGTCGAGTTTCTTTCATTCAGAGGACAAATGAGTCACTTTTTACTCATAATTTTTTGACAGTCAAAAAGCCAAAGACCATACTTTTTACCAATAAAGTGAAATAGGAGTGGTGCTCATGGCAATTCCAGTAACCGTTGCAGACGATTCTATGATGTCGAGAAAGGCTGTGCTTAGGGCAATACCTGAAGACTGGGATGTCGAGGTCAGTGAGGCAAAAAATGGCAAAGAAGCATTGGTGATGGTTGAGCAGGGCAAAGCTGAGGTGTTATTTTTGGATCTAACCATGCCAGAAATGGATGGTTTTGAAGTTCTTACGCATCTTCACGAGCACCATGCGAAAACCGTGGTAATCGTTATTTCCGCTGATATTCAGCCCGAAGCGAAAAAGTTGGTAGATAAACTCGGTGCGTTTCGCTTTTTGCAAAAGCCACTACAAAAAGAAGAACTACATAACACGCTACAAGAGCTAGGTTTATTATGAATATGCCACTCAGTGAAGAGCAAAGGGATGGCTTGCAAGAGCTAATGAATATATCCATGGGTCAGGCAGCCAACTCTCTAGCTCGATTAATCGAAACTAAAATTAGTTTATCTATCCCTGAAATTACTTCGGTAAGCCCAAATCAACTCAATGAGATCTGTAATACCGCACATGTTTATAGAACGAGGCAGTCATTTTTAGGGGAAATTAAAGGTGAAGTCATTAATCTATTGTCACCGCAAGGCTTACAAGAAATAGCCGAACTTATGGACTACGATAGTCCGCTCGATGACTCTGATCTTAATGAAGTCTTATTAGACTTGTCTAACATTTTGGCTGGTGCATGTTTAAACGGCTTTTCTAGTCAGTTAGAGCTTAAGACCTCATTGACTATGCCAACTATTTATAAACATCAGCTATCCGACGATATTGCTGAGTGGAAAACCACACTAGTGATGAAAATCGCATTTATAATCGAGTCTATTGCTTTTGATTCGAGAGTGATTATCTGTCTGGATGAAAACTCCATTAAAACAGTGATTCAAAAACTTAATGCCATGCTTGGAATAGAGGACTGACTGTGTTTAACGAATTGCAGCGTTATATTCCGGTTGGAATTTGTGTCCTAGACCAAGCACATACGGTGGTTTTTGCGAATGAATTTTTGAAAAACCGGCTACCGGATAACACCCCAAAAAATATTGAGGGCATGTCCATCGATGAGGTATTTCCTGAAGCTGCAAAAATCATTAAGCGGAAATTGAAGAGTGTTTTTGCTTTAAAAGCAGCAAGTTTTAGCTACTGGGAACATCGTCCTCATGTGTTTGAACTAAGCAGCAGCCGTCCTGTTACTGGCGATGAAACTTCAATGTATCAGAATATTCAATATGTGCCGATTTTTGAGCATTCTGAAGAAGTGAAAAAGGTATGCGTGATCATACAAGATGTGACGGAGCTTGCGAGCTATTATCAAGAGCAAAAACGTCTAACCGAAGCATTAGAGATCGAAAAGCAGGAGCTAAAAACACTCAACCTTAAGTTAGAAGCTGCACAAAACCAATTACTACAATCTGAGAAAATGGCAGCAATTGGCCAATTAGCTGCTGGCGTGGCGCATGAAATCAATAATCCAATTGGTTTTGTGAATTCCAATATTCAAAGTTTAGAAGGCCAGGCTAGCGGACTGTTTGCGATGCTCGCTTTTTATGAATCGAATTTTAGTAAATTTGCCGACAGTGACCTAGCACAGCAGGAGCAGCAGCTCCAAAATCAGCATAGTATCGACTTTTTAAAAGAGGACGTACCTGAATTACTGCAAGAGTGTTTAGAAGGGCTGGACCGAGTATCCAAGATAGTTGAGAGTTTAAAATCCTTTTCTCATGTTGATAACCAGGAGTGGCAAGAGGCAGATCTCATTAAAGGGATTGAAAGCACACTAAAAATAGCAAACAACTCAATTAAGTATCATGCGGTTATCAACAAAACTTACTCCCTTGATGATGAAGTGTTGCTATATTGTCAGCCGATGCAGATTAATCAGGTATTTTTAAACTTAATCATCAATGCTGCACAGTCTATAGAGTCAAGCGGTACGGTAACTATCTCTATCGAAGATAAACAAAGCGAGGTGATTATTGCCATCCAAGACACAGGCAAAGGGATCCCAGCTGAGGACATTAATAAAATTTTTAATCCATTTTTTACCACCAAACCTGTTGGTCAAGGCACTGGCCTTGGGCTGTCTCTATCATATAGCATTGTCGCCAAACACAAGGGTCGCATTCAAGTTGACTCACAAGTCGGTGTCGGCACGACGTTTACGGTATCCTTTCCTAAGCTCAGCGAAGCAGATTTCTCTGACGAATTTACGGATAATTAATCAATCAAACCCAGTTCATAAATAAAGTTAGCCTTCATTAGGTTAGCGTTTCTTTGCAATTCATGTACTCCTTTTTTCTGATTATCCAGTTCTCAATTAGTTGAGTTTAGCTTTCTGACACAGCTTTCATCATCAAAAAATCCACTGTAAAACCGTCACATCGATAAGACTTAACACCGGAGATTATTTATAACTATCTGTTTTTAAATTAATTTGTGCAGATAAGAAATAGTTAACATAAATTATTGTTCAAATTTTGACAGATAAGAAATGCGAGACTAAAGTAACATATAAGACAAATGAGACGGGGCGAAATATGCAAGCGATCACAGAAAACACACAGTCATTGCAATATCTCACTTTTCAGTCAAGACAGGATTGCTATGCAATTGAGATCCTGTCAATAAAAGAGATCATTGAACTGGGCTCCGTGACAAAAGTCCCCTTGATGCCCGAGTTCATTAAAGGAGTGATTAATTTAAGAGGCTCAGTTGTACCCGTTATCGATCTGTCAGCTCGGCTTTGTGGAGAAGTAATAGAAGTTGGCAGACGAACCTGCATTATCATTTGTGAATTCAGTATTTCTGACAACCTCATTGAGATGGGTGTCATTGTTGATGGCGTTAATGAAGTCATAGAAGTTGACGCAAAAGATCTAACCAACTCACCTCAGTTTGGCGCGCAAATCAGAGCCGACTTCATCGCTTCCATGGTAAGACGCGGAGATGAGCTACTCATCGCGCTAGACCTTGAAAAAGTTCTCTCAGTTGAAGAGATGGCTGAGCTGATAGAGTTAAGCGAGCGTGGCAGTCACCTTGGGGAGTCAGCATAATGCAGATACTTCCAATTAATGAGCTAAAGGCAATCTACAAGTACTACATTAGCGCTGCGGTGTTGCTAAGCCTAGTATTGTCTCTCACGCTATTACTCAGTGTTCGCGTTGATATCTTATCGTTATCTTCAGTGCTCATCACCAGTGCACTCTTAGCGGTAACGTTAAGGCAGCGTCATTTAACTGCAAAAGTCATTCTCGATTGTGAGGCATTTGCTAGTTATTCGAGTGAGATGCAAGAGCATTGCGAGGTAGAGCAGCACAATACGGAATCTGTTGCCGCGATTTTAGAAACTGTTATTAATCAAGTCTACAGTATTAAGACCTTGGGTAATGACTCGGTTTCAGGGCTTACCCTGCAGTTTTCAGAGCTAAGACAGGCACTAAATAGCACTATCGAATCGGCACGAGGTTCTGTAGAAAATTTTGGTGATGATGAACATTGTTTTGCCAAACACAGCCAAGAAGAACTCAATGAAGTCTTGCACAGCTTGCGCGTGGCTCTTGGTTCAAAACTCGAGGTTGTTAATTCCAATCAAGCTGTAAGCCATGCTGCCAAGGAATTAACTGAGCAAACCAAATCCATTCAAAAAATCTCAAAAGAGATCACTTTATTGTCACTCAACGCATCAATTGAAGCTGCAAGAGCGGGGGAAGCCGGTCGGGGGTTTGCCGTGGTAGCGGAAAGGGTGCGTGAGCTTTCGGATATTACCTCAGAAGCTGCAGAGCTTATTATTGAAAAGATGAACGGCTTAACCAATGCCGTTGCTGACAATACTGAAAAGCTCACCGAATCACAGGCACAAGACGTTACGCTTATGGATGACGCTGAATTACATATCCGAAAAGTACTCAATGAGATGGCGACGGTCGCTAATGAGCTGACGCAATCGGTACATGGTTTAGATGATACCGCAAGCAAGATAAAAGCGAACGTCGACGACGCGATAACCGATTTTCAATTTCAAGATAGAGTGAGCCAAAAGCTAGAACACATTTGCAAAGGGCTTACTTCATTAGTCTCGCTATACAGGACAGAAGGTGAGCTAGGCGAGGAAGGGTTGGCTGCATTACAGCAAGAAATGTTCAACTCTTACACTATGAAAGAAGAAAGGGAATGTCATGTTTCAACCACTGAAAATACGTCTCAACACGACCATGTTGAAGATGAAGTAACATTTTTCTAGGAGGTCTTATGACTAAGAAAATTATGATTGTAGATGATTCGGCTTCAATTCGTCAGGTGGCAAAAATGACACTACTCGCTGAAGGTTATGAAGTCATTGACGCCTGTGATGGTCTTGACGCAATCAACAAGCTAGATGATGGCAAAATCAACCTGATCATTAGTGACTTGAATATGCCAAACATGGACGGACTGAGCTTGTTGAAGAAGGTGAAAGAAATGGGTCAATATCGTTTTACGCCTTTTTTGATGCTTACCACAGAATCGGGCTCGGATTTCGTGAGTCAAGGCAAGCAAGCTGGAGCAAAGGCTTGGATGATAAAGCCGTTTAAACCCGAAAAGCTGATTAATACCGTTTCACGTATTTTGGCTTAGGAGCATAAATATGAGCAACTTAACCATTGTGCTGCCAGAAGTATTGACCATTTATGAAGTGAGCAAAGTGGCAGCAAAATGGCAGCTCATGTTAAGCGATGACACGACGGCGGTAGCGATTGACCTTAGCGAGCTGCTGGAGGTGGACGCTGCAGGGTTTCAATTAGTTGTTGCACTCGCACAGTGTTGTACGGAAAAGCCGTTATCAGTGATAGGAGTCGATGAGCATCACTCACCTTGTGCCTTATGGCTACTCAATACCTTAGTTGCATCAAACTGCGCGCAAAGGAGGTAAGATGGTTGATTTATCCGAAATTCAAGCGGTCTTTATTGAAGAAGCCAAGGAGTTGGTACTTCAATTTGAAGAAAGTCTCTTGGCAATGGAGTCTATACTGCCAAATAGTGACGACGAGATCATAAACGAGGCGTTTCGTGCTGCACATACCATAAAAGGCTCAGCCGGTGTTGTTGGCTATGACCATATTGTCGATTTTACGCATTTTGTTGAAGCCACTATGGAGCTTCTTCGTGATCACGCGCTAAATCCTTGCGAAAAACTGATTTCGACTTTGCTCGAATGTAATGACCATATAAATGCGTTAATTAAGTGCTTAGAGTCAAACGAAGATTTTCCTCAGGCGTTGACCGATGCTGAAACTGGGCTGCTAGAAAGTTTAAAGTCATATAGCGGTTTGCAACACCAACCCTCAAGTGAGCAAACCGTTGTCGAAAATCAAGAAGCAACGCAGAGCTTTCGAGTCTCAGCGCAGTTTTATAAGGCCTGCATGGTGGATGGTTTTGATCCGCTCTCGATTATTCGCTACATCGAAAGTAAAGGTAGTACGGTAGAAGTAGATTGGCTAATTGATGAGGTACCTGCGCTTAACGCGGTCACACCAGATGAACTAGAGTTATGCCATTTTAGAATGCAGCTAGAGATACATCACTCTACGCGAGAAGATATTGATGAAGCATTTGAGTTTATTGCTGCAGAATCAAATATTGAGATAGCCCCAATTGAAGATGATAAGCCAACGCCAACACTTGTCAAAACTGATAAACAGCCCACCAAAAATAACAAAGTCAAACCAAAGAATCCCGAGCGGATGATGAAAATACCAGCGCAGAAGCTAGATGAGTTAGTCAATGAACTTGGTGAGCTGGTTATTGTGTCTGCGGCACTTGAAGATCACACCAAAACGATACGCGACTCAGCCCTTACCGAAATTGTTGAACATATCCAACAACTCGTTAGTGATGTGCAAAGCAGTACACTGCAACTCAGAATGGTACAGATAGGCGAAACGTTTAATCGCTTTAGTCGTGTGGTGCGAGACACCTCAAAGGAGTTAGAAAAACAGGTTTCTTTAGAAATTATGGGGGCTGAAACCGAGCTTGATAAATCAATGGTTGAAAAGATAGTCGACCCTCTTACGCACTTAGTTCGTAATGCCATTGATCATGGTATGGAGTCACCAGCACAAAGAGCCGACAGTGGAAAACCTGAATACGGTACTTTATCACTCAAAGCCTTTCATGATTCTGGCAGTATTGTAATAGAGATCAGTGACGATGGGCGCGGGCTAGACAAAGAAAAAATTAAGGAAAAGGCAATTCAGCGTAATCTGATCTCGCCTGATACTGAGCTTACCGACAAAGAAATCGCTAACTTAATCTTTGAACCAGGTTTTTCCACAGCAGAAAAAGTTTCAAATATCTCGGGACGCGGCGTTGGCATGGATGTGGTGAGAAAGAATATTGAAGCGGTACGTGGAACGGTGAGTGTTGAATCTGTCGCGTACCAAGGTACGTGCTTCCAACTCAGGCTGCCGTTAACCATGGCCATTATCGATGGTTTTATGGTGAGTGTTGCTGATGCTAAGTTTGTCATTCCACTCGATATGGTTACAGAGTGTATTGAACTTCCGCTTGGTAATGGGGCAACTCGTCAAACCGATTACATTAATCTACGCGGTACGGTGCTGCCATTTATTCATTTGAGTCGTATTTTCGACTTACCGACGAACCCTAAGATCAGACCAAGTATTGTCGTTGTGAAGTACGGCCAGTTGCGAGCAGGCATCGTCGTCGATCAGCTGTTAGGTGAGTTTCAAACGGTCATTAAACCACTCGGTGCGTTATTTGAAAAGATGTCGGGGATCAGTGGCTCAAGTATTTTAGGGTCAGGAGACATTGCGCTCATTCTTGATGTACCAAAGCTTATTCATGATTTTGCTCATGAACCTGAATCTAGAAAATTAGCTAACTCTTAATAAGGGGATACATAATGGGAATTTTACCAGCAATCTTTGACAAACAAGTTAATCAACTGTCAAAGGCAGTCGTAAACGCGATTGAACACTCAGATCTTACCCAAGTAAACCCCGCTTTATATGAAGGGGAAGCCAAAACACTTGCGACCAATGTGTTAAGTTTGCTTAAAAGTAACGCAGAGTTAGCGGCTATCGAGACTACAGGCACATTTGCTGCACTCTTAGATGGTGCTGGTCGGATTGTTCATCAAAGTAATAAATTTACCCAGCTTATTGCAAATAACGCACAAAGTGATGGTAGATATATTACTGATATGCTGTCATTGCACAATAATTTTTCCGAGCTGATAGACAAGGCCACCATAGTTAATATGTCAAGCGGATCTTATCAATTAGAAGTCATGAAATTAGAACAGCCCATTGCTAACTGTAGCTTCGTGGCTAAATTAATCAGCCAAGCGAGTTTGAGCGCTGGAAGTAATAGCGATTTTTATAAACAAGCCATGGATTACAGTACCGCTTGCATTATGCTGGCTGATGAAAATTACGACATTGTTTATATAAATCGTGCTATGCGAGACATGTTACTCAGGTTAGAAAGTGCGATCCAAAGCACGTTACCTACCTTTTGCGTTGACAAACTGGTGGGAGGAAGTATTGACCAATTCCACCGTAATCCAAGCCACCAGCGTACTATGTTAGCGAGTTTAACCTCAACGCACGTTGCGAGACTAGGGTTTGGTGAGCACAGCTTGGAGCTCATGATCACCCCTGTATTTGATGAAGACAATAAGCGTATTTCTACTACGGTTGAGTGGAAAGACGTAACTGATGAAAAGCGTAAAGAGCGCTTGTTAGAAGAAGAGTTTGGTGTTGCCTTCCAAGCGGTAGCTTGCGGGGAATTTGACAGACGCATTGAAGCCAATGAATTAGAGGGATCGATAGGCAGAATTGCAGAGGCATATAATAAGTCGATGGAAGTGCTGGAATCGGTACTTGAGGACAATTTTGCCGTGCTAAACGCAGTGAGTGAAGGTAACTTATCATTAAAGCCCAAAGTACAAGCACAAGGGCTTTTAGGTGAGCTGGCGCAACGTACAGCCAATCTCACCGATGTGCTAGATACCTTAGCGAACGATATCGTCGAGTTGGTTTCACAAGCGGTCAAAGGAAACATCCAAAATCGCGCCGATACCTCAAACTATGCCGGCGCATTTAAAACCATGACTGATGGTCTTAACGAGGTATTGGAAGCGACTGAAAAGCCAATTCAAGAAATTGCTAATGTCATGGAGGGGTTAAAAGAAGGCCGCCTTGATGTTGAGATTGCAGGAAGCTATTCAGGTGTCTATGACGAGTTGAAACAAAGCGTAAATAGTACAATCTCCAGTTTAAGTCGCATTATTTGTGATGTTCGTTCTAACTCAGAATCGCTAGCACAGGCATCGACCGAAGTCTCCTCTACAGCCCAGTCACTGGCACAAAGTGCAAGCGAACAAGCCTCATCAGTTGAAGAGACATCAGCCTCTGTAGAGCAAATGACGGCATCCATTGCACAAAATGCAGAAAACTCTAAAATCACTGACGGTATGGCATCTAAAGCGGCAGGTGAAGCACAAGAAGGCGGTAGCGCCGTGGAAGAGACCGTATCGGCCATGAAACAAATTGCTTCTAAGATAGGTATTGTTGATGACATTGCTTATCAAACGAATCTGTTGGCACTCAACGCTGCCATAGAAGCGGCTCGAGCTGGAGAGCATGGTAAAGGGTTTGCTGTGGTGGCTGCAGAAGTCAGAAAGCTTGCTGAGCGATCTCAATTTGCAGCGCAGGAAATATCTCAGTTAGCATCTGGCTCAGTCAGCAAAGCCGAGCGAGCTGGTAGTCTACTTGCTGAAATCGTGCCTGCGATTGGTAAAACCTCTGATTTAGTACAAGAGATCTCCGCAGCGTCAGACGAACAAGCTGCGGGTGTTGGCCAAATCAACGACTCGATGAATCAAATCACCCAGCTAACGCAGCAAAATGCGTCATCGTCAGAAGAACTAGCAGCTACCGCGGAAGAAATGTCCAGTCAAGCAGAGACGCTTACCCAACTCGTCGCCTATTTTAAAATCGGAGACATTGAAAGCCAAAGCAAAATGCGAGTATTAGAAGGAGGAAAACCGCAAACAGAAGCAAAACCCGTCGCCGAGCGAAAAGAAGTTAGTGCTGGGCAAGCTCGCTCAAAAGAGCACTTTGAACAGTTCTGAGGAGGTGCCACATGATTGGGGACTTTATTAGCGATCAAGAATTTACCTGTATTGCTGACTTCTTCAAAGCCGAATCAGGAATACATCTTAGGGATCATAAAAAGAACTTAGTCTGTGGACGGCTAAATCAAAGACTGAGGATTTTAGGATTAAGTAGTTATGGTGAGTACATTGAGTATCTAAAAATACCCAATAACAAAGGTGAGCGAAACATGTGCATCGACTTGCTGACTACCAATGAAACCTATTTCTTCAGAGAACGTAAACACTTTGAAAAGTTAGCAGAGCTGTTTACCACGTACTACCAAAAGTCTGCACCAGATATTTGGTGTGCGGCTTGCTCGTCTGGCGAAGAGGCATACACCTTGGCCATGTGCACACAGGAGCATTATGGCCACGGGAATTGGGTGGTGCGTGCCAGTGATATTTCTGAGCGGATGCTGGATTTAGCGAAAAAGGCAATTTACCCTTTACATCGTGCTAAAAACATTCCTGACGAATATCTAAGGAAATACTGTCTAAATGGCGTCGGAGAGAAGACCGGCTATATCATGGTGAATGATGAGCTCTATCATAAGGTTAATTTTTTCAAAAATAATCTACTTGTGCCTTATATCGGTGGTAAAGCTGACATAATATTCCTCCGTAACGCACTGATTTATTTTGAAAAAGACGAAAAGGTAAAAATCCTCGAGAATATTTATAGGGCGATGCCGAAGCAAGGTTTTTTGTTTTTAGGACACTCCGAGAGCTTAAATGGCGTGTATGACAAATTTGAATCAATCGCTCCTGCGGTGTATGCAAAATGTTGATGCCAAACAGAGACGTTGAATCAATATTTTTGCAGCCGGGTAGTTTGGCAATTGAGTCATTTCGCCCAGCAACGCTCAATACCTTGCTGGGGTCCTGTGTTTCATTTGTTTTAGTGTCTAAGCAGCATCAACTAGTTGTTGTCAGTCATATGCTATTGCCAACCACAGAAAAGCCGAATGACGATGAGCCCGCTAAATATGTCGATAAGACTTTTTCGTTAGTTCGACAATATTTAAAGCGGTTTAGTATCTCTGAGGATTGTGTGGAGATTAAGCTTTTTGGTGGTGGAGAGATGTTCAAAACGTCTTGTTCAGAGACTGTCGGTATGCGAAACATCGAAATGAGTCATAAGCTGATTGACGATTATGGATTTAGGCTTATTGCGCGTGATGTTGGTGGCCCTTATTATCGGAGAATTCAAGTGGATCTCAAGGATGGCTCTTGCAGGGTAGACCGTTTTCATGTTGCGTTATCGAGCAGGAGAGCAACCTGATGTCGAATAAAATTTCTGTCTATATTATCGATGACTCTGCTGTGGTAAGGCAAACGGTCACTGCGATGTTGGAGTATTCGCCTGAAATCTGCGTGACTAAGGTGTTTAGCAACCCTGTCTTGGCGCAGCCCAGCGTGTTGGCAGAGCCGCCAGATGTTATTATTCTTGATATTGAAATGCCACAGATGGATGGCATTACCTTTTTACGCTGGCTCATGGCCAATAAACCTATCCCCGTGATCATTTGTTCATCGCTAACAACCACAGGAGCTCAATTGTCGGTAGAGGCACTCTCTCTTGGCGCATTTGAAATCTTAACTAAACCTGAGTGTGGCTTAAAATCATTTCTTGAGTCTCAACGCGAGCAATTTATTAAAGTGGTTAAGCAAGCGAGATTCTACAGACCAAAGTCCTCTACGGAAGACATAAGCCGCGCGCCTGCTATCAATGTTGCAATGAGCAATACTAACCTTTCCATTAATACCACTGATAAAGTGGTAGCCATCGGCACTTCGACAGGGGGGACGCAAGCGCTTGAGTACATATTTAGTCAATTAGAACCCGAATTGCCTGGTATTGTGGTGGTACAACATATGCCAGCCAACTTCACTAAAGCCTTTGCTCAAAGGCTAAATGATATTTCAAAATTAAAGATTAAGGAGGCTGAGCATAACGAACGCGTACTGGCTAACCATGTGTACATCGCGCCAGGAAGCCATCACCTTCAGCTTGTTCGTCGTGGTGCATTCTATTACACTCAGCTCAAAGATGGGCCGCCAGTGCAGCGCCATAAGCCTTCGGTCAATGTATTGTTTCAATCTGTTGCGAAGCAAGTTAGAAGTAATGCTATCGGATTTATATTAACCGGAATGGGCGCAGATGGTGCATTTGGTTTGTTAGAAATGAAGAAATCGGGGGCGAAGACTTATGCACAAGATGAAAGCTCCAGCATTGTATTTGGAATGCCAAAAGAGGCCATTAAGCTAAATGCTCACAGTAAAGAAGTGACTCTAGCGGATGTGCCGATGACAATAACTCAATGTTTTTCATAACGTTACTGTTGGGATGAGCTCAACTCTTGTTTACGCGATTAAAAGGAAATTAGCTTGAAAGCGACTACATTAACCCGTAATTTTTATCATGGATTGGCTGTAGTTATAGCCATCACTCTATTTGGATGTGCGTCACAAAATAGGACAGTTTTAACACCCACCGAGCAATTGAACGTTGAAGCGTTTCACTGTGGCGAGCAGTGGATGACAGAGGTCGATGATCTTTTAATAAGTGGCGATGGTAGCGGGCATGGTCCTGATCTTGGCAGCCAAGAATGGCAATCGGTCATTGAGTTTAAACTTGGTGTAAGAAGTTACTCGGATAAGCCCGACCGTGGCACGCAGGATTGGTGTCGCTATATTGACGAGCACTTAAAACAACACATTCTACATACGCCTTCATTCGCTTGTAACGAGGTAAGAGCTGGAAGCATGGAATCCGTTATTTGTAACAGTGCGGCGTTGTCTCGACTGGATCGCAGGCTCAATTCTGTGTATGAAAAAATTGTAAAAGAGCCGCATTCGAAGCACCTTCAAGCTGAGCAAAGAGGGTGGATAAAAGGGCGCAATGCGTGTTGGAAATCTAGCGATAGCGCGCATTGTTTGAAGCAGTCGTATATTCACCGTATTGCCGAGCTTGAGGCTCGTTTTTCATTAGTGACTAGCTCCGGGCATATGACGTATCTCTGTAACGATAAGTTATTATCCGTTTTTTACTATGATACTCAGCCACTAAGCATGGTCGCAGAATTTAATGACAGTGAAAAGCTGATGTTCATCGATAACTCCGCCAGCGATACTCATTACCGCGGTGGCGATTATCACCTTAAAGTACAAAGTAATGTAGCAATATTAACTTGGGGTTATTATCAACAGCCCATCCAGTGCAAAGTTACAGTAGACTAAGTTTAGAAGCACATTAGCGCTTCGAGTTGAAGCGTTAATCACCGGTTGAATGATAGCAAATCTTGTCGAGCATCATGATAATAAACGAGTCGTCTTTTGCTTTTCCTAAGAACTCCATTGCGTTAAATTCAAACGTCCCATCAGATTTGACTTCGTATTGAAGAAGAAAATCAAACTTTTCGCCTTCTTCTTCTACATAACCATCAATATTTATGTAGTTTCTGCCCCAATCGCTTGTGAGATAATCCCAAGTGAGTTCGGTAAAAAAATTATTCATAACTTGGCGAAAAGTGTAGTCGCTACACTCTTTAAACGGTGTGTCCTGCATTCTGTCAATTTCTAACTCAGCAGTATAATCGGCATAAGCTACAGATGAAGTGACTAAAAATCCAAATGCAGCTAGGTTAAGTGAGAGCGGTTTCATCATTTTTCCATTTCTATGTCTGACGCGAAATTTACGTATATCAAGCAATATGAAATATTTTGTTATTCGAACCAAACTACTTTATTTTTGCCAGTATGTTTAGCCTCATACAAAGCTTTATCAGCATCATTTAAATGTGCTGTAATAGACATTTTTTCCATCTCGGGAAGTACCGCTTTTACACCAATGCTGACCGTGAGATGTATTTTCTCTTCTGCTGACAGTGTAATTTCCAAGTTGGATATGGATTCTCTGATGGTCTCAATCAATGCGCTAGATGATCCATGTGTGGCATCAAGTAACACAAATGCAAACTCCTCACCTCCCATTCGCGCGGTAAAATCATCACTGCGTAGCGCATCCTTTATGGTGTAAGCAATCAGCTTAATGGCTTTGTCACCAGCATCATGACCGTAGGTATCATTAATTGACTTAAAGTTATCGATATCTACCATACCAATTAAATAGGGGAAGGATATCTCACCAACTTCGGCGGCTTTTTCCATAAAGGCACGTCGGTTGGGCAGGCCTGATAAGGTGTCGGTCATTGCGAGTTCAAGCAGTTTGTTTTCTGCTTCTTGGCGCTCTTTATCGAGTTTAACCGCATAGTATAAACCCGCTAGAGAATCGACCAGTGGTTGTAAGAATTTTGCATCTTCTTCGGTATAGTCAAAAAACTTATTTGCAAGTCCTATCATACCGACCAATTCGCCATTGAGCTTTATCGGCAGCCCCAAAAACTTAGAGATCCTTGGGTGTCCTTTTGGCGTGCCTTTCGACGCAGGGTGCTTGCCTCGTTCATTACTAATGACGGTTTTTCCCGTCAGGATCACTGATCCGAACAGATTATTAAAATCAGTAAAATAGAGATCGTTATCATAATATCTCTGTACCAATTGAGAGCTTAAATCATTCCACTGCATTTCTGAAATGGCATGAATAAAGAGCCTTGGTACACCGGCGGTATGCTCAAGCTCGCCGATCAGCGCAAATTGGCTATCCGCAATGTCGATGAGCTCTTCTAGAATCTCACGGCATGATTTAGACAGATCACCAGTCTTTAAATAGGCTGACTGTGCTTTACTGATAAAAGACAGTAATTGTTTTTGCTTTCGCTCTTGCAACTGTGCTTCCATCCGGTAGGTAATATCCCGGTGAGTACCAGCAAGGCGCAGTGCTCTGCCGCTATTATCGCGTTCAACCACTTTGCCATAGGTTTCTATCCACACCCAGTGTCCGTCGGCATGTTTCATTCTATAGGACGTGGTGTAGGCATCGGTTAACCCTTGTAGGTGCTTGGCTAGGTCTCTTTCTACGTGACTACGATCGGCTGGATGAATAAGTTGGCGGAAGTAATTAACGCTGGTCTCAACGTATTCAAATTCAATTCCAAGCATATCACACCACTTTTTATTAACTTTATTGGTATCTGCTGGAATATTCCAATCCCATGTACCTAGCTCTGAGGCTTCTAGCAACAGGCGCATCTGTCTGTTCGCCTCATTGAGTTTGTCTTCGGTGTACTTTTGCGCAGTATTTTCTGTAATAAAAGCCTGAATGCTTGTCATTCTGCTGTCGTGGTTAAAGTGCGCCACGGTGATCATACGGATCCAGATCTGTTTTGAGTCTAATGCCATCTCTAGCAAAATTTCAGACGCCTCTAAACCATCCAAGTGGTTTTGTAAGTTAAAATGAAATTTCTCAACACTTGGCTCGGTGAGTAAGTCTTCAAAATGCAATTCTCCGGAGCATAAGTGGAAAGCGTCAATACCAATTACGCGTTCAATATTCGGAGAAACCGTACGAATGCGCAGCCCATTATTATACTTCCACTTAATTAACACGATCGGTGAAAAACGGATTAACTCTTGATCTTCGAGGTATAACGAATAGTTCTTTTGTAGCTCTAAAATATTGGTGATAAGACCGCTAATCGTCTCGAGTAAATGAACATCTCGCTCGGCATAATTTTTCGGTTTGGTATCGATTAAACAGACGCCACCAATAGGCTTGCCGTCGAGTCGAAAAGGTACACCCAAGTATGAGCGAATGTAGGGCTCGCCAGTAACCAGTGGGTTATTGGCATAGTTTTCATCCAAGGCGGTATCTGGAACAAGTAAAGACTTGTTATGTTTGATTAAGCTCTTACAAAAAGCATCTTGCTCCGGTGTCTTGTCGGCTAGGATCCCATGTCTGGCGATCAGATGTTGCCATTGCCCTTCAATTACGGTGACTAAAGTAATTGGTACCTCAAAATAATCAGAGAGAGAGGTGAGTAGCGTATTGAGGTCGGCGAGCGGAAAGCTTGATTCGACTAAATCTTGTGTTAATTCAACTTTTGCAAAAGTATCCACGCCTACTCTCCATTATTTAAAAATGCAGCAAGTTGAGTGGTATTACTTTGTATCTCGTGAGGTAGTGCGGTATCGAGTAACTTTTCCAACTGAATTTCTAGCTCTATCTGCTTTCTTGGCAATAAGGATTGCTCAATGTTATCCAGTACAAACAGATAGTTATGGGTTGGTGACGGTAATATTTTATAGTTTCTGAAAACTTCTTGAGCCGCAGCTGCCAATTTCGCTGTGGTGAGTTCGAAAGTTGGCAACGCATAGTAAGTGAGAACGGGGTTTATCGAGTAACATAATAGCAGCTCGGTGATAACTTCATAGACGTTAATTTCGTCTGTTACTTCGACTTTTTCTATCGTGATCAGATAGAACTCCTCGTCTTTTGGATTGCTACGGATCTCACATCTCAAAACACCAAGAGGAGTGTGGTAGATGCCATTACCACTAAAGCATGCCGAGAACTCCGCAAGAATCTGAGATTCTATGTCTTTGCTGAGATTATGCTCGACAACTTGGCCTTCATTATTGATTAATACCCGTGGGCAATCACGCTTTTTTAGTTGTTCCTGTAACACCGTTTTAAAATAATTATTATTGTATACGTCTATTGCTGCATTAACTTCTTCGAGTAATTTGTCGTTCTCCCATGGTTTACACAAAAACTTATGCGCAACCTTGCTGTTAATCATATCAATAAGCATATCGGAGTCGGTATAACCGCTAAGAATTAGGCCAATTGCACCAGGGTTTATTTTTTTGGCTCGTTTTAGAAAATCTCCACCATTCATTAGCGGCATTCTAAAATCAGAGATAATAACCTGAACGGGGTGCGTGTCTATGTACTCAAGAGCTTCAAAAGGATTATCAAAACTGACAACCTCTACCGAAGGCAGCCGTATGACTCGTTTTAACGCCTTAAGTATTGACGTTTCATCGTCTAATATCAGTACTTTGTAACTAACTAAAGTATTTGCTTCTGAGTTCATAGAAAAGCTCCAACCAATCTTGGCTCTTTTGATCAAAAAAGGTGTTGATCACCGTCTGATTGACTTCTTTATTGGTGATAGTGTCTATAAGCAACAATAGCTTCGTAGCATTGCAATCTGAGCTACCCGTTTCTAGGGCATTAATGAGCGCATACAATTGATCTGTGATGGCTGACTCGTAGCCAATTAATGTGGCTGTATAAAGGGCGATATGCAATTTCTCGATATAGCAACTCTGTGGGGAATGACATTGACTTTCGGTAATAAGCTGAGCTATTTCTGAGCCGAGCTCGCCAAGAAATAATAAGGATTGAACAAAAACAACGCGCTCAGAGTCAATTGAGCCGTCATGTAGCTTATGTACCAATTCCTTAAGTAATTTGACCTTTCTAAAATTAATATCGCTTAACTGCTCACAGTTCGCGATATCATATCTGGCTGCAACCATATTGTGATAACACACAGAGACAATAATTGCAGACACTAAATCCACACCGAGCGTCTTAATTGCGGTAGAGAGGGAGTATTGCTTTGTCGATAATCCCACATAAGCACTGTTACACAGGTGGAATAATTTAGCTTGAATGAGCACCTCTTGTTCCAGCATTGCTTCAAGCTTGTGAAAATCTAAATCAATGTCTTCAATTTTACTTAGCAAGATAGGCAATTCGTTTTCAATGAAAGTTTCATTTAGGGCACGCTTTATTGCTTCACTTAATGGCAGCTCATTGAGTCGATAAAAAGCGGTGATCACATCATCGAATTCTTCTCTTCTAAATGGCTTAGCGACGATAAAGGTAGCAGAAATTGAAGACTTACACAGTACCTTGCCTGTGGTATCGCCGGTTAACAACACGGTGAGGACTTGTGGATAACGGCGCCTCACGATATTGATTAATTCAACACCGTTAATCGATGGCATAAGGTAATCACTCACTAATATGTCGATGCTTGCTAACGTATCTAGGGATTCTATGAATTGTTTAGGTGATGAAAAGGTCAATATTTCAGCTCCTTCCATGCTGATTTTGAAGTGGCGGTGGAGCGACTTCAACATTAACTCATCGTCATCAACGAGCACAATCCGTGGCACTTGGCTTTTAATAGACATAGTGAGTAAACTCCTCAAGCAAAACAGGTTTTCCGATGAGATATCCTTGTACTTCATCGCATTTTAACTGCTCTAGAATTTCAAGCTGTTCCACGGTTTCTATACCTTCAGCGACAACTTTTAATTCAAGGTCGTGAACTAATCGAATAACATTTTGGACAAGATCTCGAGCTGATTTCGAACTGTCGATGTTTTCAATCAGGCTTTTGTCAATTTTGATAACATCCACTGGCAATTTTGAAATATAGCCCAATGAGGAATAGCCCGTACCGAAGTCATCGATGGCAATGGAGAATCCGATTTCTTTTAATTGTAGTAATTTAGTTTTAGCTTGCTCGAGATTTTCTAAAACAAAGTTCTCGGTGATTTCTAACTCGAATTGTTCGGGTTTGAGCGAATACCTTTCAATAATCGAATACATGGTTTGTACAAAGCAGGGATCGGAAAGTTGATAAGGTGAAACATTCACTGCAACTTTTTGGATCTCAAGTTCTTCCTTTTGCCATTCGCACAGTGCGATACACGCCTGCTCAAGCACCCAAGTTCCTATTTTGACTATTTGTCCGTCTTTTTCTGCTAACGGAATAAAATAATCTGGTGAGTTAGCGCCAAACTGGGTGTTCTTCCAGCGAATTAACACTTCACAACTATTGATTGAATGTTCATTTAAATTAAGCTTAGGCTGGAACCTTAGATAAAACTCATCATTATCAACGGCGTTAAATAATGCTTCAGAGACTTTATGCTCATTTAGTTTTTCTGAAAGCAGTGATTGCGAATAACGCATATAGAAATCAGTGCGTGACTCGCAAACAAATTGGGTATAGATAACTAAGCTGTCTATTGCTTCCGAGAGTGGCTGCTCAGGCTCAATCATGGTGTACGAGACAGAGAACTTGATTTGGATATTTTTGCGAATGAAAAATTGTTTAATTGAGTTGATTAACTCATCTAAAAACTTGTGTACCTCAATTTCACTTTGTACTGAATCTAGCCAGAAAATGGCTTGATCAAAGCTGATTTCAAGCATCGAAAAATGAGTCGCTTCGCTCAATAGAGCATGATCTATGATTTTTTTAAACGTATCAGAATATATTGGGGTATTGGAAATAATATTCTTAACCAACAAATCTCGAATTTTCAGGCAGATCATGACAGAGTTATCGGTGCGATTGATATGTTCGAGAAAGCCCAGTTTGCTCTGATAGAAGTTAGGATATTTATCCTGCTCGCTGGAGAGGGGTTTAATGATAAGTAAGTAGCTGGATTCTGTTTTTAGCTTGAGCTCAACTTGGCATAACACCCCTGAGCTTTTTAGTGTTGCAATTCTGCGCTCGGTAAAATCATCAAGGCATTTATCACTTTCAAAATTAAACAGCTGAAAGAAATTGCCTTTATTGGCCTCGTTAAGCACTAACTCCGTGTAAGCGTAATTACAGTCAATGACATTACCTATGGTATTTACTTCGACTAAAGGCGCATTATTGTTACGCAGGATTTGGGTTTTTAATTCGTTTTTGTGATGGTTTGTGAGTGCCGCTTCTATGGTTGTGTACAGCTCTTCGTTATTCCAAGGCTTGGATAAAAACTTAAAGGTATTATTCGCGTTGATCAGCGACTTCATATCGTCATAATCAGCTTGCCCACTGAGCACGATGCATTCAATACTAGGATCGTGCTTTTTCACTTCTTGGATAAGCTCTTGGCCATTCATGTTGGGCATTCTGAAATCAGTAATAAGCACATGAGGTTTGTGCTCTTGTATCAAACTGAGCGCTTGTCTCGGGTCATCGGTATATACCACTTCATAGTGCTGCAAGCGCAGAGTGCGTTTAAGCGACTTTAGAATATCAATTTCATCATCAACCAACATGATAGGTGCATTCATAGCTACCCCTGTATTAGCGCATTAATTTTTTCTAACAGAATAGAGTTATCAAACGGTTTAGAAAGGGCATCGTTGGCGCCCATCGCTTTAGCCTTTTCAAGTTCTACATCATTTAACGCAGAGACCACTAAAATCTTAATCGCTTTAAATTCTTCTTTTTCGCGGATAAATGAGATCACTTCAAAGCCATCCATTCCCGGCATGGAAAGATCGAGCGTGATTAAACTTGGTTTAAACTCAGAGATGGCAATGCCAGCCATAAAGCCATCCCCAGCTTCTTGTATCAAATAATCGTTGCCTATCACTCGTCGTATCGCTTTTCTATACTGGGGCTCGTCATCAATGATAAGCACCTTAGCTAAATCCCGTTCTTTATCAGAGTGTAGTCCACTTTCTGCGATTTGATAGTCGCTAATAAAGTCTTGCGAAAGGGGGATTTTGTGCTTGTTTAAAAAGGATAAAAAGTCTTCAAGTAAGACACGGTAGTTACCGCGTCCAGGAAGCTTATGACCTTTTAATTCGCCATTGGCAATCCAACGACTCACACTGCGTTGGTGTACGTTACAGTAACTGGCGATTTCGCTTGGTTTAAGTGTTTGCATAGTCTTTTTGCTTTAATTCTCTTACCTATTGGTATAGCACAAGAAAACTAATAAGACAAAAGCGACATTAGAGACAAAGAAAATAGAGTATGTTTATGAGCTAAAGGTATCAAGGGGGGAGCCTTGATACCATCATGAATGTATAAACCTATAACACCATCGCGGCTATCCAGCCGAAGCAGAGTAGTGGGATGTTGAAGTGAATAAATGTAGGCACCACGGAATCCCATATGTGATCGTGCTGGCCGTCGGCATTTAAGCCAGAAGTGGGTCCAAGTGTGGAATCTGATGCAGGAGAGCCCGCGTCGCCTAGTGCACCTGCGGTTCCCACCAAGGCGGCGGTAGCCATAGCAGAAAAGCCAACTTCTAGAGACAAAGGTACAAATAGCGTGGCAATGATTGGCACGGTTGAAAATGAACTGCCAATTCCCATGGTAATAAGTAAGCCAACAAGCAAAATCATCGCAGCGGCAAGTGGTTTATTATCGCCAACAAAATCGGCACAACTTGCTACTAAACTTGCCACATCACCCGTTGCTTTCATGACGGAGGCAAAGCCTTGAGCAGAGATCATGATAAAACCTATCATTGCCATCATCGCCACGCCTTTACTGAAAACATCGGAGTTTTGTTCCCATTTCACAATACCAAAGAGGCTAAAAATCATCACGCCAACGAGCCCACCTAATATCATTGAGCCACTGTTATTTTGTGCAATAAGAGAAGCCAGCACCGCAGCGCCGCCGACAATCATCACTTTAGTTGCTTCTTGGCCTTCCGGTACTGTGTTTGACTGAGTACTTTGCTGTTGACTCACCTCATAAACTCGCTTTTTACGATAAGTAATGAAAACGGCAATCAACAGGCCAATCAGCATACCAAGCGCAGGGATCACCATAGCGTATGGCACGTCGAACTTAACCAATTCTAAACCATTATCTACAAGGTTTTTATGCAAAATAGAGTAAAGGTAAATGCCACCGAATCCATATGGCAACACCATATAACTGGTCGCTAAGCCAAACGTTAAAATACACGCAATCGCACGGCGGTCTATCGTCAGCTTGTTCAGTACGACTAATAGCGGTGGAATGAGGATAGGAATAAACGCAATATGGACAGGCACAAGGTTTTGCGAGGCAATCGAGCAAGCCAAGATGATGACCATTATAAACATGCTTAAAAACGTTGAACCTTCGCTATCATTGGCATTAACCAATTTGAGCAGCTTTTGCGCGAGGATTTGAGTTAAGCCAGACTTTGAAATAGCAACTGCAAACCCACCTAACATGGCATAGCTTAAGGCTATTTCTGCGCCGCCAGATAGCCCATCATTAAAGGCGTTTAAGGTTGTCTTCAAATCTAACCCGGCCACTAAGCCCGCAGCTATTGCACTGACGGTCATGGCGACAATTACATTTATTCTAAAGAGGGTTAACCCCAGCATGAGCAAGACGCCCAAAATAACAGCATTCATACTATTTTCTTGCCTTTCTTTTTATTGATTTATACAACCTCTTCAACTCACCAAGCTCAAGTTTATTAAGTGGTTTTTGTTGATACTGTGATTTTTCAATTAATTGATAAAACTGCCAAAGCGACGCATCTAACTCTGGAAATAACTTACATAACTCAACAATATGTTGTTTCGCCGTAGTGCCACTTAGCTGCCCTTTGAAATCGGACACTATAGCATTGTAATAGACAAGTTCGATAGGGCGTTTATGCCGAGTAAGCTGCTTGCTAAGGTAAAATAGCGCAATTGAGAGCAAAAGCAGCATAAACAGAGAAAATATTCCGGCCCAAAGCTGACCATTACTCCCAAACCACCCTTTAAACAGTGCGCCTTGCTTTTCTTTGTCAAAATTAATGACGACGCGAGTCCACTGATAGTCAAGCTCCTCGAGCTGCAATCGCAACCAATTAATAGATTGCCAATTAGACAACCCAATTAAGCTGTAGCCCAAACCGCTTTTGAACTCGCTCGATAATTGTTCAAACTGAGAAAGACTCCCTGTCATGCGCTCTGGGGCAATCCAGGCGGTTGGGTCTAAGCGTTGCCAGCCAATTCCCGGCGTAAAATACTCAACCCAAGCATGTGCGTCATATTGATAAACGCTGTAATAGCCTTGAACGTCATTTTTTTCACCGCCCAGATAACCAGATACCAAGCGAGCTGGGATACCCGCGCTGCGCAGTAGAAATGCCGCGGCAGAGGCATAGTGACCGCAAAATCCATTAAACGAGCGAAATAAAAAGTCATCAATCCTATCATCAGATTGCGCTGTAGTTGGTGTTAGGGTATAGACGAAACCATTTTGCAAAAAATAGCGCTTCATTAATTCAATGAATTGGCTCGTTGTTGTCGATTGACTATCCCAATCGCGGGCCAGCTGCCTTGCCTGTTGATTAATGCCGTCAGGTAATGCGGTGTTACGCCTATAATACCAAGGCCTTAACGAATCTTGGGGTTCAAAGTCAGTGAAATCGATTTGATACTCGACAGGTTTTGCTGATAGGTTTTTCAAATAGACCGTGCCAAACACATTACTATTCAACTTAGCGCTTTTCGAATAAGAGTATGACAGGCCGTACAACCAAGGAAGTTGGCTTGGCTGTGCAATAATTGTTGCTGCGCCAATCGGGTCTTTTGGCAACGCTCTGACATTGGTACCTTGATACTCAGAGACTTTCCATTGCCGTCCGTCAAATTCATCATGAATAATAGCTCGCCAATAGAAAGGTCCCGTTTGTCGAGTGTCCTCAAATGACGCCCGAAACACCAAGTCGCTGGACTGGGATAAGTTTGCAATATTGAAAGGATCTACATTCTCAGATAACCCTGTTTTTGCTTGATTCTGCGGTGCAGGTAACTGCCAAAAAGCTGGGAGTTTTGGTAGAAAAATGACCAACAAGGTAGCTACAGGCAGCACTAATACCAATCCCTTTGTGCTTACTTTAAGCGCAGATTTGAACCTTAGGTTTTGCTCGAGATTAAGCATGATAGCTAAATTGACAGCCAGCAAAATCAATACTAAAAATGCTGCAAATATACTTTGTGTAAAAAGAAATAAGCATGGGTAAGTAAAAAAATTCAAAATACATATTTGTGTAAATTGGCGAGCTTGCGTGGCATGCACTTGTTTAAGTAGCGATGCAACCAACATCAAAGCCACGAAAACATTCACGCTGTTTTTTAGACCTATTAATGAGGCCGTTGCAATGGCGCCGAGTAAAGTGACCAAGTTAATAAAGCGAATGCTTAACACGCTTGGTTTAGTCACCAACCTCGATGCTTGCCATAGCGTTAAAACGGTACATAACCCGACAAAGCCGATACCAAAATCATCGACAAGAATAATGCTCAGCAGCCATAAAAATAATGACGTGCTGTAGTACCATTTTGGGAAGCTAGAATTCACTTAATGCCTCCAAGCAACATAGTTTATGGGTTTCACCCTGACCGAACGGGATCCTGTTTTGTTGCAGTAACAGGGCATAACTTGTTTGTTGCTTATCGGCGTCAAGCACCAAAGTACAGAGTTTACTCAGACGTTCTTCCTTGCTGCCTGAAAGTTTAGAATAATCAAAAATAATGCGGTGTAAATCGGCCGACTCCGGTGCATTTTGTTTAACTAACATTTGCTCTGTCTTGGCGTAATGCTTCCAAGAAACGCGGCTTAAACTCATTCCTTTTTGATGTTGCGAGAGATGGTCGAACTCAACTGAACGCTCTTTCTGTTGTATGCTTTGGCTAGTATTCGAGGCACTGCTAAAGCTAAACTCTGTGTCTATAACGGGCAATGGAGTAGGGTAAACGTAGAAAGCATCGTTTGGTTTTATATACGACCAGGTACGAATAAGACCAAATGGGAAGTAGCTGAGGATTTTAATTACCCCCGTATCATATACGCCACGAGGTAATTCAGGGGCGCCTAACTCGATAACTTTTTCATCACTCACTGTGGAAATATGGGTAGCCGTTTGGTTGTATTCACTTGATAGTCTGAGTGATTGGATCTCTGCGCTAGATGAAATACTGAGTCTAATAGATGAACTATATGGGCTAAAATTTGCATTACTTCCCAAATATCGGACATTTGTATTGTTCAAGTTGAAAAAACCTAAAAATAGGGCGGCTATCATCATCACAGCCATAATGTAGGACACTGCAAGGATTAGATTATTCTGATAGTTGATCCCCAATACAAAATTAAGCAAAGCCACAGCGATAAAAAAACCGCCATCCTTAGATGGCAGTATGTAGATATTATTATGAGATAACCGTATTTCTGAGCCTTGATGTCGTTTATAAACATGCTGCTTAACTTTCCGTTTCAAGCGGTTAATCATGCTTAATGTACCGGTACGTTTTGAAAGACCTGTATCTGAACTTCTGCTTCATTAGTCGTGGTAACGCCAAGTCGATGGGCACAGACTGAAGTGAAAACGGCTTGAACATCATCGGGGATCACGAAATCTCGACCACTAATAAACGCATATGCACGACTTGCGGCTGCAAGTGCAATGCTAGCTCTTGGTGACAGAGGATCGCTAAATTGACCTGATCTGCGTGTGTAGTTAACTAAGCGAAGGATGTAATCAATAATAGCGTCACTTAGCACAATGTCAGGTACAACTTGTTGATACGCCAATAATGTTTTACCATCGATCACTTGTGGTGCTTGAGTCAGTTTTCTCGCTTTTCCAGCTAATTTAATTAGCTGCGCTTCTGCCATTTCCGAGGGGTATCCTAAGCTTATACGCATAAAAAATCGGTCTAGTTGTGACTCAGGCAGTGGATGTGTGCCAGATTGATGCTGAGGATTTTGCGTTGCAATAACGAAAAATGGGCTAGGGAGCTCATGGCTCACGCCATCGATGGTTACTTGATGTTCTTCCATGGACTCCAACAAGGCGCTTTGAGTTTTTGGACTTGCGCGGTTGATTTCATCTGCCAGCAAAACTTGGCTGAAAATTGGACCAGGATGGAATTCAAAAGACTGATTTTCTCGGTTAAAAATGGAAGTACCGGTAATATCAGCTGGGAGCAGATCGCTCGTAAATTGCACTCGACGATATGTCAGACCTAGCACATCAGCAAGAGAATGAGATAGCGTCGTCTTACCCATACCTGGTAAATCTTCGATTAGAAGATGGCCGCGACACAAAAGACTGCAGATCGCGAGCTTTATTTGTTCAGGCTTTTCTAAAATAACGGTAGAGAGCGCATCGGTAAGTTTCTTTATCTCTTCATTCATGTAACCAGCTCTAAACGCTTCATTACCGAATCCACTTTATGTGCATTGAAAGGTTTAGCGATAAAGCCCTTAGCACCAAGTTCCCAAGTATTTTGAACATTCTCCATACTATTATGGCCAGAGCACATGATGACATGGGCCACAGGAAAATTTTCGTTGATGTAGGAAAGAATTTCGGTGCCATCTGTATCGGGAAGCTCAATATCTAAAAAGACAACACTGGGTTGTTTATGCTTTAGTAGCGGCTTTGCGGAATCAAAGTCTTCACAACCATAAACTTCTTCAAACCCTAAGTTCTCCAAAATCTGTGTCAGAAAATCTCTGATCTCAACAGCGTCATCAATTATCAAGATTGGTTCTAGCGGTCTTACAAATTCCATATGTCGATACTTCAAATTACAAATTCAACCACATACTATAAAAAGCGAAACCATAGCTCAATAGAAAATACAGTAAACTTTCATTAATGTCCGATACCGTCTAGTATTGGACATTAATAGATAATTTATTTAGCTCCTTAATACTGCTAATACTGGGATTTACTACATCCCATAATTTATATTATGTTAAATACAGTAAATTAAAAGAGAGACTAACTTACTCTTTGTACAATCAAAATTTCGCTGGATGTTTATGGGCTACTTTTTGACCTATTTATCCGTTTTCGAATGTAGAACTGACACTGCTGTTTCTAATGCTACGTCTATACCATTTTTGTCCATGTCGCCAGCCACGATTATATTTGGTTCGAAGTCTTCACGAAAATCACCATTTACGTGATATAAGCGTTCAAATCCAACTTCAACCCAAGCGTCACTTTGAGCAAGGTCGAGACGTTTGATGCCGCCAAGCAAATCAGCCATCGGTGCGCCAATTACTGCGTCCGCACCCAAAGCATCAAAGCCAATTGTCATGCCTTCTCCAATACTGC
Organism: Pseudoalteromonas sp. DY56-GL79; assembly: GCF_041414765.1. NCBI lineage: Bacteria > Pseudomonadati > Pseudomonadota > Gammaproteobacteria > Alteromonadales > Pseudoalteromonadaceae > Pseudoalteromonas > Pseudoalteromonas sp. DY56-GL79. Next base: position 97,427 of record NZ_JANHZS010000019.1, read on the forward strand.
CGGTCCAGCGCCCAGCAAGTACAACAAACGGTACCTTTATTTGTTGCTTTGCTGGTTTAGTGAACGCGTCTTTTAACTCTGCTTTGTTGAATTGTACAGCTTTCGTTTGCGTACGGTACTTTTGATACACGCTTGGCGCAGCAGTAAAATGTCCAAGTATGGGTTCTGCGACACCTGTATTCCCGCCGCTGGGTGTATTTCTAAGGTCAATAACATAACCTTTCACTTTACCTAAGGATTTTAATGCTGCTTTAAACTCATCAACAGTTTGGGTGTTGCCCATGGCGTTATTAAATCGAATATGACCAAATTCATCTATTTTTGCGTAGGATACTTTAGGTCCATTGCCTAGCGCATTTATTGCATCGTAACTTGCGGCAAGTTCGACAGTGACTAATTTTGTATCCCGTTGGAATTCAATTTCTCGTTTTTGATAACGTTTCCCTCCTAACGCAATATTCAGTGCGTAACTCTTCTGAGCCTTATTTAATTGACTCAATGGCACCTGCATTACGTCTTGTATGGCCTCCGGTATTGTATTGCCATCTACCCTTGTCACTTTATCTCCGGGTTTTAGTCCTTTAACGTCTGCATCGCTGCTACGTTTTACGTCAATGATAAGTGCGCTGTTATCGTTAAATTCGACATACATATCTGCACCCGTTGGATACACGCTGTAATCCTTTTCATTTAATGGACCAAGATTGAGATGCGGATCTGTGAAGTGGCGTAAATATGCTTGGCTTAAATCAATAAAGGCTTGCTTAGAATCTAAATTATTTAACTTATTCTCAAATAGTTGCCGGGTTTGCTGGTAACCTTTAAAGTCATCTAGATACGCGTAATGGGTTTGCAAGTTATGATCGAGCTCTTTCCAAGCATCCAACGCGCTAAAAGCCTCAGCACTTGCAGCAAAATTTGGCGTTAGAAGGAAGCTAGCACATAAAAAAACATTTAATTTCATATTTTTATGTCCTTGTTGTTATTATTTAATCCCAGTTATTTCATGCTAATGAAGCGCTGCGCTAAATGGAATGCGCTTACATATATCCGCTTCTGCAATGAGAATTTCTTCTAGGCGGTTATCTATCGTTAATTTGTCGAAATACTCGTAGCCAAGCTCTACAAAGAGATTTTTGTGTTTTTCTTCTGATTTGGCAATGGCAACATAAAAATCTTTCTCTTTGCCTTCAGGAAGCGCTTCTGCAACTAAAGAAAAACGTTCATGGCCCCTAGCCTCAATTACTGCGCCAATCAGTAATCTATCAATTAAATATTCGTCAGTGCCTTGGCGGAACAATGCGCGCATTTGCTTTATATAGGGGTCTTTTTGATCGTTCCCAAGTAGTGTACCACGCTCGGTTAAGATCTTAAGTACCTGTTTAAAATGGATCATTTCTTCTATTGCGAGATCAGCCATCGCTTTTACTAGCTTGATCCTGTCTGGGTAATGACCAAGCATTGCCATCGCCATTCCAGCTGCTTTTTTTTCTGCAGCGGCGTGGTCTTGAAGAAAGGTATCAAAGTCGGCTAGGACTTTTTCAGTCCAGCTAAAAGGTGTGTGATATTTTAATTCAAACATAATTCTATCTTGTATATACAGCTTGTAGTGAGTATAACAAACTCACGCGCTCGAGCGAACTTGCATACTAAAGAGCGCTGTGTCTTTATCTGCTTTGCCATTACGTGTCGATTCCACTTTATTGGAGTGTGAAAACCACTTCCATGCAGTTACTTTACCACCGATATTGACATGCGGAATGGTCACTTTTTCTTGAGTCACGCCTATAAATTCGGCAAGCGTTTGCTCGGCATCAGCAGCGGTTAGGTTGACCGTGATAAAAGGAATATCATTCATTTTGGCGAATCTAAGCACCCTATCATGATGCTTGTAATAACAATCCTGCCAATAACCATCATCTTCAAAATGTTTGTCAAAATCAGGAAAAGTTTCCAAATAACAACGCTTAATGGTGTCGTTAAAGCCCCCTCTTTGTGACAGTAAGTTTTCTTTCATTGCCGTCATCAAACGCTTAATTGAGGGAAGCCATTGCTCAAATTCTCGTGTTAACTGGATTATTTTGGCTTCAGGATATAAAGCATATAATTTTTCATAGTCAGCGAAAACGGGTGTGTCAGCAATAAATTCAGCGCAGTCTAATGCTTGCCTTGTGTATGCCGTGTGTGCTGTTTTGTATCCAGCACCTAATGCAGCAATACACAAACTTGTTGTGCCCGTTCGTGGTAAACCCGTTACCAAAAATTTGTGTTTTGTCATAGTTAGATAAAGTAATACACGAGGTTAAATGACGCTAAAATAAGTATTACTCCATATGTTGTCGCCATCGCTACTTTTCTGATTGAAAAGTTAGTTTTACCGAGCGCAACATAGTGTGCAATTCGAGAAAACAAAAAAGCAATGCCAAAAGCATGAAGTAGGTATGGGTTGATTTGTTGAGTTTCGAGTAACAACATCATTAACAGTACGAAAGGTGTGTACTCAATAAAGTTGCCGTGGATCCGTATAGCACTTTGCAGTTCATCGATACCGCCATCTCCTAGCGATACTTTGTGTCTGTGTCTGAGTGATATTATGTTAAAACTGAGTTTAATATAGATTAGTGCCAGCAATGCCGCATATAAACCGGTGATCATAAAAAGCCCTCCAATGGAGGGCTTAGTGTATAAGTTTAATTAGTTAACAGCCAGTATTACTCAATTAAGTAAACAGCATAAACTTCCGCGTTTAATGTAATTGCACCTGTGTTATACGCATTTTTGTATGCGCCTTGATCTGCTTCCATCGCCATTGCCGCAGAGCGCACGTAAGGCTGAACTGGCGTTTGCATTGGTTGGAATGAAACTGAGTACAGTTTTGCCAATTCAACATCAAACTCGCCGGCTAGCTCTTTAGCTGCTTTCTTTGCATCTTTGATGGCGGCTTTTTTGAGGCTTTGCAAATACTTGCCTTCATTTTCAACACCAAATTCCGTGTTATTGAACTGATTGATGCCGCTGTCTACAAACTCTTGAAGTAACTCTGGGTATTTTTTGATGTCCTTAAGTTTTACAGTCAGGCTGCGACTTACGCGAAAACCATCAAACTCTTCTTCATTTGATTCACGATTGTAGCGTGTCTGTCTGTAGACATTTAGCTGATCTGCGTGAATATCGTCTTCTTTAATATCGAAGCGTTTAGCGATTTCGATGGCCTTAGCCATAATCTTATCGACGTTTTCTTTAGCTGTGGGCAGCGACTTTTGCTTTTCGGTAATGGCAACGCGGATGGTTGCAATATCGGGTTGTACTTGAATAAATGACGTGCCTTTAACATATAAATGCGGCGAGTCAGGCAATGCGCCTGCAAAGCTAAATCCAGATAAACATAATGCCAGTAAGCCAGTTAAAATTCGCATCTTTTGCTCCTAAAATGTGATACCTGCATATTCAAGCATATTTCAATTAACAACTACTGAATTGGATTTCAGGGTAACAAACTTTAACAAAATGAGCGGTTGTCACTTTGAGAAATCATATGTAACGCTCTCAAACTTAGACTTACGAGTGATTAATAAATAAAATCGCCGCCAATGTGAGTTGGCGGCGATTTCTGTTTTAGCTAAGTAAAAGTAATTAGACGCTACAGCGTTTGTAGTTTCTATACTTAGGGAGCCAATAGTTTTTCTCTATCGCTGCCCAAATTGCGTCGTCTTCCATTTCAAGTGCAACGCCCTCTTCCATTGCTTTTTTAGCAACTGCAAAAGCAATACGTTTACTCAACGGTTCAATTTCAGTTAGTGCTGGTAGTAGACTACCTTTGCCGGTGTTAGCACGTGGTGATGATTCTGCAAGCATTTCGCTAGATACCATCAACATGCTATCTGTAATACGGTTCGCTTTAGCGGCAAGTACACCAAGACCGATCCCAGGGAAGATATAACTGTTATTACATTGCGGTATGATGATTGTTTGCTCACCATGTACAACCGGTTCAAATGGGCTTCCCGTAGCAACAATTGCTTGACCATCAGTCCACTCAATCACATCTTTTGGATGCGCTTCAACCTGGCGTGATGGATTACTCAATGGGAAAATAATTGGCTGCTCGCATCCTGCATGCATCGCACGGATCACTTGCTCAGTGAATAGACCCGCTTGACCTGATACACCAATTAAAATGTCTGGTTTTGCACAGTGCATTACATCTAATAAAGATGCAAATTCACCACTGTATGTCCAATCCGCGAGGTTTGCTTGTTGTTGAACTAGCGCTTCTTGGAAATCTCTTAGCCCTTCCATGCCTTCTGTCAGAAGGCCAAAACGGTCCACCATAAACACTTGGCTTCTCGCTTGCTCATCGGTTATCCCTTCTGAAATCATTTGGCTAATAATTTGCTCTGCAATACCACAGCCAGCTGAACCTGCGCCTACAAACACCACTTTTTGTTCAGAGAGCTTTGCCCCTTTAACACGGCAAGCGGCTAACAGCGAACCCGCAGTTACCGCAGCGGTACCTTGGATATCATCGTTAAAGCTACAGATTTCATCGCGGTAACGTTTCAATAGTGGCATTGCGTTAGGTTGTGCGAAATCTTCAAACTGTAACAGCACATTAGGCCAACGGCGTTTAACCGCTTTAATGAATAGATCTAGGAATTCGTCATATTCAGCTTGGCCGATACGTGGGTGTCTTGCGCCCATGTACATTGGGTCATTGAGTAGCTTCTCGTTGTTTGTCCCTACGTCAAGCATTACAGGCAGCGTGTAAGCTGGGCTGATCCCACCACATACGGTGTAAAGTGCCAGCTTACCAATAGGAATACCCATACCACCAATACCCTGGTCGCCAAGGCCTAAAATACGTTCACCATCTGTAACCACGATAACTTTTACTTTGCCTTTAGTGGCATTTCGTAAAATATCGTCGATTTGATAACGGTCTTCATAAGAAATAAACAAACCACGAGAGCTGCGATAGATATCAGAAAACTTCTCACATGCATCACCTACAGTTGGGGTGTAGATGATTGGCATCATTTCTTCTAAATGATCGCGTACTAAGCGGTAATACAGCGTTTCGTTGTTGTCCTGAATGGCACGCAGGTAAATGTGCTTGTTTAGGTTGTCGCTAAAGCTTGAATATTGCTGATAACAACGCTCGACTTGCTCTTCAATTGTTTCATAACGAGGAGGTAGTAGTCCTGCTAAGTTGAAATTTTCACGCTCGCGTTGAGAGAATGCACTCCCTTTGTTAAGCAGTGGTGTTTCTAATAGTGTAGGACCTGAATAGGGAATGTAGAGATAATTTGGATCGGTTTGTTTAGTCATATTTACAAGCTTGACACTAATTTTTTAGTCTAAGGGTTCATTATTGTCGAAAAGGATTAAATTACAATGAATTTAGTGCTCATCAGACCATTATTAACGCGCTCCAGAGCACGTTAAACGCATTTTTCTGGAACGCAAAATTATAGCCTAAAAGCACTTAAGAAACCACGGCTTATTCGCTGCTTTCACCGAGTGCAACACCTTCTCTTCTTGGATCTGCGCCACCGATTAAATGTGTTCCACGAACCTCAATGGCATGTAGTCCTGAGTTTAAGTCGCGGATCTGTACTTCATGGCCTTTTTTCTCAAAGTAAGGTGCTTGTTTTGTCAGCTCAGTGCCTTTTTCAAGCGTTGTGTACTTATTGCGATTGGTGATTTTTGGTAAATCAATCGCAGCCTGCACAGATAATCCCCAGTCCAGTGCACCAACTAAGGTTTGAGCAACATAGTTGATAATACGGCTGCCACCCGGTGAGCCGACTATCAATTTAAGCGACCCGTCTTTATTAAATACCATTACGGGTGCCATAGAGCTTCTTGGGCGTTTGTTTGCTTCTACCCGGTTAGCGACCCATTTATCCCCTACTTTTGGGGAAAGCGCAAAGTCGGTTAATTGGTTATTGAGTAAATATCCGTTGACCATCACCGTTGAGCCAAATGCCATTTCAATCGAGCTTGTCATAGAAATAGCATTACCCTCTGCATCTACAATCGACACATGGCTGGTCGAAGGTAACTCATAACTATCATCCATAGCATAAGCGAGTGCGCCCGAAGTTGGGTCGCCTACTGGAAAGTCGTGATTATCCATTTCACCGATAAGTTTGCTACGGCCTAATAGATATTGCTCGTTAAGCAATGCTTTTGCTGGCACTTCAACAAAATCAGGATCGGCAACGTAAAAATCTCTATCGGCAAACGCTAGGCGAGATGCTTGAGTAAAGAGGTGCAAGGCTTCTGGATCATTTGTCTTAAACTTACCTAGGTCGTACGGCTCCAGCAGCTTCATCATTTGCAAAACGGCAATACCACCACTGCTAGGTGGTGCCATAGAGCAAACTTTATATACACGATATTCCGTACAGATAGCGTCTCGGGTTTTGCTTTTATAATGTTCTAAGTCGCTCAGCGCCAATTTGCCAGGTGCGATTTCAGACTTTTGCACAGCTTCCACTAATTGGGTGGCATTTTGCCCTTCATAAAAGGCTTGGATCCCTTGCGTTGCTACTTTGTAATATAGGTTTGCCAAAGGCAGATTCTTTTTAAGGGTCCCTGGTTGTAGTGCTTTACCATTCGGATAGAAATATTCTTTTGCAGGACTGAGCTTTGTCAAACCTGGGTTGAGTTTTTTCTCAAGCAGCATATTTAAACGTGGAGAGACGATAAACCCATCTCGAGCTAATTCAATCGCCGGCTTGAATAATTCCTGCCATGGCAGTTTACCGTATTTATCATGTGCTGATTTAAACGCGTGCAGAATACCAGGCACACCAACAGAGCGACCTCCCACCACAGCCTCAATCCATCTAACCGCATTACCCGTATCATCTAAAAACAGATCAGGGCCGGCAAGTTTTGGTGCAGTTTCTCTTCCATCAAAACTAATTAATTCATTGCTTTTCTTGTCGTAGTGCAGGATAAACGCCCCGCCACCCACGCCCGAAGATTGCGGCTCAACCAAAGTAAGCACAAGTTGAGTCGCTATCATGGCATCAACCGCACTTCCCCCTTTTGAGAGCATTAATTGACCTGCTTTACTCGCATAGGGGTTGGCAGCAACGACCATGTACTTTTCTGCGGTGCGTGCTTCTTTAGATTGGAAGCCGGTTGCGGCTTCCGGCTCTCTAATTTCGATTTTTTGTTGCTCAGCTAAGGTGTTGGTTGAAAAGCTGAATGCGGCAATCACGGTTAGTGATGCAAGTGTATGTTTCATAATACCCACTTTGCTTACGTCTTATATTTGGCATCATAAAAGCAATTAGGCACAATATGCAAAAATAATAACGTGAAATCGTATGTTTGAACTTCCAACGAACAAAGAATATCTCATTGGCCCTGTGTCTTTGGCGATATTGTCAACAATACTGATGTTGTTCGGGCTTGGCCCGCACTTAGATTTTGACAGAAATGCGATTGCTGAAGGTGAATTATGGCGTATTTTGAGCGGCCAGTTTACCCATAGCAATTGGTATCACTTGATGCTAAACCTGCTTGGTATCTTATTTATTTGGCTATTACATGCCGAGTATACAACACTAAGAAAATATTGGCTGAATGTGCTTTTCCTTGGCCTCTTTACTGGACTCATGATTTTACTATTTTCGCCAAACATTGTTGTATATACAGGCTTGAGTGGCTTATTACATGGGCTTATCGTATGGGGAGCACTTGAAGATATTAAGCGCAAGCTAACAACTGGATATCTGTTGTTTATTGGTGTGTGGGCAAAGGTATGTTGGGAGCAATATGCGGGTGCAAGCGCAGATGTAGCCAAACTGATAGACTCGAGAGTCGCCATTGAAGCACATCTATTTGGTGCGGTTGGTGGTGTGGTTTTAGCTGTTATCTATTTATTTTTTAAAACAAAAAAGCCAGCTTAAGCTGGCTTTTTATCCACTCATTTGATTACAAGTTTTCTTTGAACAACTTGTATATACGACGGTATTCATCTAACCAACTTGATGGCTGTCTAAAGCCATGGGGTTCAACTGGATAAATCGCCGTTTCAAAGTCTTCCTTTTCTAGCTCAATCAGGCGTTGCACCAAACGTACAACGTCTTGGAAAAACACGTTATCATCAACCATAGGTGCATTGATCAGAAGCTTGTTTTTCAAACCTTCAGCATGATAGATAGGCGAACTGCGTTTGTATGCAATTGGGTCTACATCTGGGCGATTAAGGATATTTGAGGTGTACGGGTCGTTGTAATAGGCCCAATCAGTGACTGGACGTAACGCCGCGCCTGCTTGGAATAGATCAGGCTGAGTAAATAGCGCCATAAATGTCATAAAGCCGCCGTATGAACCACCGTAAGTACCTACGGCACCACGGTCAACATTAGCATTGTTTACCATCCACTCGACACCGTCTGCCAAATCTTCGATTTCTGGTTTACCCATATGACGATAGATTGCCGTTCTCCAGTCTCTCCCGTAACCTTTAGAGCCACGATAGTCCATATCCATGACGACATAGCCTTCGCTTGCAAGAAGTGAATGGAACATAAACTCTCTAAAGTAGTTAGACCAGCCCATATGGGAGTTCTGCAAATAGCCCGCACCATGATTAAAGATCACAGCCTTACGGTTTTTACCGGTTTCGCCTTCTTGATAATCTGCTGGGTAATATACTTTTGCGTAGACAGGCTCATCTTGATGGCTTGAAGGAACCGCGACAACCTTAGGTGCAATTAGCTTCTTATTTAAAAACGCATCTGAGACTGTATTAGTGAGTCGTGACACCGCGGCTTTTGGCGCTGTATCCGCCACATAAAGTTCTGGAGGCATCATGATTTTTGAGTGAGTTAACAACAGCTTTTGCTCATCTGGGCTTAGCTGGTAATCAGTCAGGCCATCTAAATCAGTTAACTGCTCATCTTCACCGCTTGCTAAATTGACGCGATAAATTTCGTATAAACCGGGGTGATCTTTATTTGCTTTGTAATAAACAAATTGATTATCGTGGGTTAAGGTTGGCTCAGAAACCACAAACTTCCCTGCAGTCATTGCTTTTGCTTTACCGTTAAGCGGCTTAACATAAAGCTGACTATATCCAGTTTGCTCTGAAAGATAGTACAAAGTGTCTTGGTTGTTTAACCAGCCAAAATCATTGTAGGTGTAGTTGATCCATGCATCATCGTGTAGGCGGTGCTGAGAAACGAATTGTTGTTTATCAAAATCAACCGTCGCTAACCATCTGTCTTTATTATCCCAAGCACCAAGCATCACTGCGACTTGAGAACCGTCACTATTCCATTGGATAGCGGATTGACTCCAGCCCCATGTGTCGATCAAGTTGATATCACGTGGTACTTTTTCACTCTTATATGATCCACCTTTGGCCTTAGCATTTTCGCGTTTCACCTCGGCTAGTACATCTTCATCAAAGCCAGGCAAAGTATCATAGCTCAGCGTGACTTGTTCTGACTTTGCTAAATCAATGAAAATAACATCAGAACTCATTGGTTTAGTGTCTGCAACACGGCGGCGAGCTTTTACCGGATCAATGTCACCGTTTTGACTCACATAGTTAGGCATGATGTCAGAGTCTGAACGACTTGGTTTATCATCTGTGATCACGGCGATTAACTTGTCACCTGTCGGTGCTAAGCTAACTGAGATAAGCGTTTTTCCTTTACCTAGATAAAACTGATTATCTTGGATGCTTGCGTTATTCGCTTCTAACTCTTGATTTCTTGCTTCTCGATCTTTGCTGTTTTTGTGCGTGAGCGCGACGAATTGAATCAGTTTGTGTTGTTGCTCAGCGATATATCCATTTGGCTCTTTCACCCCTTCAGGCTTATCCGCTAAATGTAACTTTACCAGTTCTTTGGTTAAGCCAGTGGCTAAATCGAACGCAAACAGCGCATTGCCTGAACGGTAAGCTAATCGGTTATCACTTAAGAATTGCGGTGCATACTCATAGTTCGAAGAATGAGTAACTTGTGTCATAGCGCCAGACTTCAGGTTTTTAACGAATATGTTGCCTTTAAATTCATAAGATTGTAGCGTCCGCTCTTTATTATAAATCGCGTTTGCAGCACCAACGGCATGCAAATCTGACAGCGAAACCGCTTCGCTTGTTTGTGCGCTACTGACTTTAAATAGATCTCTTAACTCTGAACCTGCTTGCTTACGCTTATAGAAAACGGTTTTGCTATCAGCTCCCCAGTATGCGCTTTCTGGTTGTCTTCCCAACCAATCAGGATGCGCCATTGCTTGTTTTAAGGTGATCTGCTCACCACCAAAATCAACGGGAGTAGCAACGACTTGTGGAACTGGCGAGTTGGATTCAACTTGTTGTGGTTTTGGGCTTACTTCTGTGGTTTGACAACCGGAAAGGAATAAACCTGAAGCGACTGCCATCGAGATAAGAGAGAGTTTCAACATGTGACTTTCTTATAATAGTTAAATTTGCTTAATTTAAGCAGAAAGCCAGCGGAATATCGACAGATTTAAGATTAAAAGCACGATGGGTGGGCAAAAAAAGGCCAGCATAGGGATGCTGGCCAAATACTCTCTGCGCTCACATAGTCGTTGATGGACAACGAGTATGAAATGAGGCCTATCCGCGCCTCACAATAGTAGACCGCACTATCAGAAAAGAGTTCCAAAAATAACGTTAAAAAAATTAAATTTTTTATATCTACCCTGAGCTCTGTTATAAAGAATGAGTTAACTCAATAGTTATCATAAGCTTAGGTTTTTAGTTAACAATGGACCTTTTTTGCTAAAAACAGTAGTACTAATTCAAAATTAATTGCTGAGCGGTTTCCATAACCCCAGGGTAGTCTGCCTCAGGCAAGATGTCAGCAAGCTCTGCCAGTGCTTCACCTAACTTATGCAGTGAGTCAGCTGACACGTTGATATGCCCCATTTTTCTGCCCGGTTTCGCATCTTTGCCATACCAGTGACTGGTTGTCCCTGAGACAGCAAGAACTTGTGATGGAATGTGACTTTGCCCTAACACATTAATCATCGCGGTTGGGCGAAGCAGCCTTGTATCACCAATCGGTAAACCGGCAACGGCACGAATATGGTTTTCAAACTGGCTTACATGGGCACCTTGTTGAGACCAATGTCCTGAGTTATGTACCCTAGGTGCTATTTCATTAACTAATAATTGACCTTCAACATCGAAAAACTCAATAGCAAGTACACCAACATAATCGAGTGCATTCGCAAGTTTCGCAAATGCGTCTTCCGCTTGCGCTTGAATATTGGCTTTCTCTTTCCCGGCAATTGATAGGGTCAGTACACCATTGGTATGCTGGTTTTCAGTCAACGGATAAATTTTACATTCACCATTTTTAGCGCGCACACCAATAATCGACACTTCACGGTCAAACGGTATCATTTTTTCAGCAACGATAGAGTGAGGCTGTGCTTCAGTGCCTGCTTGCAAAAACTCGGACATTTCGTCCCAAGTACTATCTATTTCAGACTCTGATTTTACTCGCCATTGCCCTTTACCATCATAGCCTGCCTGACAGGTTTTAACGACCAACGGCATGCCTAATTCATCAATCGCTGTGAGAAAATGCGCTTTATCAGTAATGATTTTGAAAGGAGCACAAGGAACAGATGTTTTATCTAGTAGCGCTTTTTCTTTCGCGCGGTCACCACCAGTGGCTATTGCTTCTGCGCCAGGGTAGAACTTACCACTTTGTTCGCAAACCGCCAAAACATCATGTGGAATATGTTCAAATTCGGCAGTGATCGCATCAGCATTGTCAATAGCTTGCTGTAATGACTCTGGTGTTGTTGCAAAGGTAACGGGGTTTATTACCGTTTGGCTGCCAACATCATAAGCCAACACTTTTATATCAAGATGAGTTGACGATAAGCTCATCATACGGGCTAACTGTCCCGCCCCTAAAACAAGAATATTCATGTTATTTCGCAGGATCTGGATTAGCTAGTACAGTTTCTGTCTGTTCTTTTCTGAACGCTTCTACTTTTGCAAAAATTTCTGGCTGCTGACAACCTAAAATTTGAGCTGCTAGCAAACCTGCGTTTGCAGCACCAGCGTCGCCAATCGCTAACGTACCTACCGCAACACCTTTAGGCATTTGGCAAATTGATAGCAATGAGTCCACGCCATTTAGCGTTTTTGATTTTACTGGAACGCCAAGTACAGGCAGACTTGTAAATGCTGCCGCCATACCTGGTAGGTGTGCAGCACCGCCAGCACCGGCAATGATAACTTTGATCCCACGTTCTGCTGCTGTCGAAGCATAATCCGCTAAAAGCTGTGGAGTACGGTGAGCTGAAACCACTTTAGTTTCATAATCAATACCAAATTTATCTAACATTTCAGCTGCATGTTGCATTGTAGGCCAATCTGATTTTGAGCCCATAATGATGCCAACGGTCATAATAATTCCTCGACTAATTTTGAACGATACAGGGCTAAGGTCCTTCACACCTTAGCTGCGGGCATTATACCTGAGTTCGTCTTTAATGCGAAGAATCAACTTATTGCAATTATCACGCGATGGCGTCCTGAGTTATTTAGACACCACCAATTCTTCAATACTTAATGCTTTCGCACGCTTAAAGTGAGAGAAAAACGTTTTAGGACCCATAATTAAGCATAACACCGCCAGACCACCTGGGATCAGCACCATTTTTAAAGCTGGACCAAGAATATAGCTGTAAAAAAAGATAAAAGGGATGAATAGAATGTATCCGATGAATAAGCTCAAATATTGCATAACAACTCCTATTGAAATTTAATGAGCACGCTCAATTATAATAGTGAGCGCGCTCATTATTTGCAAACTTTATCTCTTAAATAATCTGGAATTGTGCTACACTCTCTTAGCAAATAAAAAGGTAACCATATGAAAAAAAGAGAAATTACGTACAATAAAATTCTCAGTGCTAGTTGGCAACTTTTTCAAGACAATGGTTTTGAAAACACCACTACTCGGCAAATTGCCCAAGCAGCAAACGTGGCAACGGGAACGGTTTTCGCTCACTTCCCTACTAAGCTCGACATGCTCAAAGTCGCAATGCATAACCAAATAGATGAACTAATTAATGAAGCGAAAACATCAGATGAGCAGCATAGTGCCAGCTTAAAGTTACGCCACTATGCAAAGTATTTATTTGCTTTTTATCTTAGCAATAGAAATTTCAGTAAAGAGCTGCTTTGTGGGATTATTTGGCATAGCGAATTCTTTACGGGACAACTCAATTTGTTCAAACACTTGTTATTCAGTGAGCAGGAATACAATGAGTTGAAAGCAACCGTTATGATGGATTGCTACTTTATGACCTTATTAGAAGGGTTAAGCAATGAGCATAGCTCTGTTGATCAGATGCTGCATTCCCTATCTCAGAAGCTGAAACTTATTAGCTAATAATTTGTATGATGTGTTCTTCATTGAATATTCATACGAATTTACTTGTGCTTTTGAACTTCTGCCCATATAAAGCATCTAGGACTAGTGTAATAAGCAAGTGCTTGGGAAAAGTTACTTAGTTCCTTATTTTTGTCTAACGAGGTCAAAATGAAACGCGTCATCTTATTCCTTATCACTAACTTAGCAGTGATGCTTGTGTTAGGAATTGTGTTATCTATCTTAATGTCTGTATTTGGTATTTCTAGTCGAAGCTATACAGGCATTATGGTTATTGCTGCCGTATTTGGATTCGGTGGTTCTTTTATCTCTCTTTACATGTCTAAGTGGATTGCAAAAAAATCTACAGGTGCCCATGTTATTGAGCAACCACGAAACGAAACTGAACATTGGTTAGTTTCTACTGTCGCAGAGCAAGCTAAAAAAGCAGGAATTGCGATGCCAGAAGTTGCGATCTACGACAGCCCTGAAATGAATGCGTTCGCAACCGGGCCGAGTAAAAATAACAGCTTAGTTGCTGTGAGTACTGGCCTACTCCACAACATGAGTCAGGATCAAGCAGAGGCAGTTCTTGCACACGAAGTGTCACACGTTGCAAATGGCGACATGGTTACACTTACCTTGATCCAAGGTGTTGTAAATACCTTTGTTATATTCTTCGCTAAAGTATTGGCGGGTATTGTTGACAACTTCTTGAATAGCGATGAAGAAGAGTCAGGTGGAAGCTGGACATATTTTATCTTTGATATGATATTCCAGATCCTCTTTGGTATTTTGGCTTCTGTTGTTGTCGCTTACTTTAGCCGTAAACGAGAATTCGCAGCTGATAAAGGTGCAGCGGATTTAGTCGGTGCGCAAAAAATGCGTTCAGCATTAGAGCGTTTGAAGCACAACCATGAATCGCAATTAGAAGGCTCAATGATGGCTTTTGGTATTGCTTCAGGTAAGTCTGTTGCAGACTTCTTTGCTTCTCACCCGCCACTTGATGAAAGAATTAAAGCACTTTCGTAACTCTTTTCACATTCAGACTAGGGCAACTGTTAAGTTGCCCTTTTTTATAACTCAATCTTATACAGATTGTTTCCAGCTGCGCAAAACCCCAAACGCTTGAGTAGGTTTAATGAGCGAAGATTATCAGCAGATACATGCGCCAGAATCACATTGAGCTTAAATTCAATCTGGCTTTTGTTTGCAAATAGACAACGTAAAGCTTCAAACATCACGCCTTTACCCCAATAATCAGGCAGTAATTCATAGCCAATATGTAGGCCCTCAATATCACCGTCTTCGTGATAGAAACCAATACATCCAATCACCGCTTTAGTGTTTTTACACACAAGACAAAAGCGTCCACCTTTGCCTTCATATTGACGCTCAATATCCATTTGGATCATGCATTTAAGGTCTACTTCAGTGAGGTTGTCACCGTAATCGTTATACACTTTTACCTGCGGTAAATTAAGTAGCGCCAATAACTGCGGATTATCTTTGTGCCTTATAGGCCTGATGACTAGCCTTGGTGTTTCAAATTCCATAAAATGCCCAGGTCTAAGTATCTGGTGCAATGGTAGCACTTATTGCAGCAAATACACCTTTCAATATTATGATCGCTTGCATTGCTTTATAATTTAGCATTTTTGGAGAATGAATATGAGTCAAGAGTTCACCGTTATCCCCCCAACGACAAAGGTTTACTGCCCACAAAGAGGTGAAGGCTGGACGTTAACGGGCATTACAGGGATCGATGAAAATGCATCAGTGATGTTTTCTGGCGTACGCTATACCATCTCAGCAAAAGAAATCGTTGAGTCATTATTACCAAACTTTAAAAATAGGCAAGAATCAAGCAATTAGTACTTTTTAACTATTTCTCTGTTGTAAAAGTGTAAATTATGATCAATTATAGCGCTAGATTGCAAAGTCAATAATGGAAGCGCCCGCCTTAAAGGATTAAGTCATCGCATTGAGTTGGACTTAATTGCGAAGACATTGCTTTGTGTTGTTTTAAGTTACAGGACGTAAACTTTTTAGGGTTCCTGCTATGTTAAAAGCATCACTCACAACACTTGGTTTACTCTCAACATTACTTTCCACATACACCTATGCAGATAGTTGCCCCGGTCAGGTTTTTGGTATTAACGCTGGCCGCGGCGATATTGGTATTTTGTTTGGCCTAGATGAAGGTGCAGGACAAGCCAGCGCCAACAGCCTAGCTGCTTTTAGTTCAGCAGCACTCGCCTATGATACAAGCAGTGCGCGTTGGTACTATGCATCCGCACCAAGGCCAATCGACTATAAAGTTGATACCAGTCATCTAAACTTACCAGCTAACGCAGATATTCCCATTGAAGGTAACAAACATCGCTATATTCAACTTGCATATTTTGATGGAACCTCTCATACCATAGTCGGTAGAACCGCTTATTTGGTGGGATTGGCATATGACAGCACAAACGATAGACTCATTGGAACGAGTTACGATTCTATTTACAGCATAGATAAAAACACAGGCGACGCGACTAAACTCTCGGATCTCCCCTCATTGGCGGGAAAATACCGCGGCGATCTTGAGTTTTATAATGGTCGCTTAATCCTAGTCACTAGTGCAGCCGTTTACCAAGTTAATACCAATGACTTTTCTGTGACTAAATTATCTGATCACGACTTAACTGCCGTTACAGGGGCAAGTCTTAATAGTAACGGAGAGCTTATTATCAGTCGCGTTATCATTAATGACGCTGGACACACCAACAAAAGCGCTATTTATAAATTAAACCCTGATACAGGAAACACCTGTTATATCAATACATTACCAATACGAGTAAATGACCTCGCATATAACCCAAATGGTAGCAGTACATGCTATACCGTTTCTGGTTGCGGCGGCACACCAACCCCTCCTTCGCCACCGTCTTTTACGTTAACGAGTATTGAAAACACGGTTTATGAAGGGAGTACCCTTAGCTATCAAATTACCTTAAGTAAGGCCTTCGAGCAGGACGTCAGCTTTTCGGTGGCGGTCAATGATGTGACAACGCAATCAGATGACTACGTAGCACCACCTACCTCATTGGTAATACCAGCGGGCAGCACAACTGCTACCATTCAAATAGCAACAATAGACGATACTGAGTACACTGGCGATCGGGAACTCTCTTTGAGCGTAACAGGCGTGAGCAATACCTCAGGCAATGAAACCCTATCGGGAAACATACTCGACAATGAAACCGCATGTGTGCCTGACAACTACACGCGGATTAATTACGCGTTCGTCAGAGAAGACTCATTATTCAATAATGACTGGGGTATCAAAGTAAATGGCCAGTATATTAAATTGCTTGATGAATATGGAAGTGCCGGCAGCTATGACATCCTTCAAGGACAATCCTTTACCTATGTGCTCGCTATCGATGGTAACAGCAATACACTATCAACCAAGTACCAAGTCTCAGGTACCAACCAACGTTGGGAAGATCAAAACGATAATGATTACAATGACTTTGAGGTCAGTGTGACAACACAAACCATTCAAAAAGGTTGTAATTAACAGACTTAAAGCGGCTTACTACTTTTAGAAGCCGCTTTATTTAACCTGAACTCGGGATAAGAAGTTAGTTAATCCACTAAAATCACTAAGTTCAAAAGCGTAATATCACTCTAGCCAGAAGTTATTTCTTAATACAAGGCAAATTTGCGCGTCAATAGCTGGACTATTGCAAGCAAATTTAACGCAGTAGTAAGGGGTAACAGCAGCTAGAGAACAAGTTGTTATCCCAAGTTCCGGTTATTTAGTATTAACTGGTGCCTGATTTAAGCTCAAACAACTCCAATAATGCTGAGCGAAGCTGTAGCTTAGGTGTGCCCTCACTGTAAGGCGCTGTTGCAAGCAGCGGACAGTCTAGGCGAAGCTTTAAACTTTCAAGGTTTTCTTCAAATACAGACATCTCAGGGTCAATCTGATTTGCTATCCACCCCACCAAATTCAGTCCTTTTTGCTTGATAGATTCTGCCGTTAAAAACGCATGATTCAAACAGCCTAGCTTCATGCCAACCACTAAAATAACGGGAAGTTGTGCTCTGGAGACCCAATCATACAGATATTCATTGTCGTTAATGGGCAGTGCCCAGCCACCTGCACCTTCACATAATATATACTCAGCGCCCAGTTGCTGAATCTCACTATAGCGCTCATGTAGCTTATCGACTGTAATGTCAACATTTACCTGTTTGGCTGCAATATGCGGGGCAATTGGCGGTGCAAAACAAAATGGGTTAACTTGCTCGTAAGTACCGTGCACCGTCGCAGCTTCCATCAAACTGATAGCATCGACGTTCACTAGTTCACCAAATGCCTCTTCAGCATCTGCCGCAATCGGCTTAAAGCCAAAAGCCTTTTTGCCGTGCTTAGATAACAGTTTCAGTAATAGAGTAGAAATATAAGTTTTACCTACTTCAGTGTCGGTCCCAGTTACAAAATATGCTTGATTCATTTCCTTAACTCCAAAAATCCGACTTGATAACTTACATCAAAACCAGTTTCACTCTCAGGGTAACTGCTCAGCAGCTGAGCGTAGGCTGATTTTCCTAACAAACCTTGTCGACGAGAAGCGGTTTTTACATCGTTGGCACCGATATTTTTTACCGAGCGTAACGCCTTTAATGGCGTGTCATAACTATCAATCAATAACGCTTCATCCGCCCACGTTACAGCAAATCCGGCCTGTAGCGCAAAAGATTTAAGTGCAGACAGCGAATAAAATGAATTGATATGGCCACACTGATCGATGGCTCGCCATGCGCTATCGATTTCGTTTAACGAGCCGTCTAGCACTGAGCTTAGCAACACTCGTCCTTCTTTTTTTAGTACTTCATACAATTGCGCAAACAACGCTTGCGGGGAATTAGACCACTGAATTGCAAAATTACTAAAGATCAAATCGATACAATTTGACTGAATAGCGAGTTTATCCATATCACAGCAAACACTA
This sequence comes from Pseudoalteromonas sp. DY56-GL79, assembly GCF_041414765.1. NCBI lineage: Bacteria > Pseudomonadati > Pseudomonadota > Gammaproteobacteria > Alteromonadales > Pseudoalteromonadaceae > Pseudoalteromonas > Pseudoalteromonas sp. DY56-GL79. The sequence continues at coordinate 115,830 of NZ_JANHZS010000019.1, forward strand.
TTTGTCGTATTTTCAGCGCTTGCCAACATCGCTAAGCTAAGATCCGCTCCAACATAATGATTCGTGAAGGCGTTTAATCTATGAAAGTTTTCATGTGGCCCGCATCCTAAATCGAGCAACCGAGGAAACATACGCACCGCACCAAGCTCGCTATTTTGCTGTGTTAAACGTGAAAAGAGTATATCTGCGGCCTGTTTTTGCACGTTAGCGTGTTGAGAGTATGATTGCGCGGCTTTTGAAAAACACTTTGCTGTTTGCGTCTTCTGTGCTTTGCTCATGCTCCCTCCACTAAGGCCGAGACTAATGTTTCTATATCCTCTTGACTGTGCTGGGTCGTTATTGTTATTCGCAATCGTGCGGTATTTTGCGGCACAGTTGGTGGCCTAATAGCTCCAACCCAAAGCCCCTTTTCCTTTAGCTTGTGTTGCGCCGTTAATACGTTTTCGCTGCTACCATACACCAGAGGCTGTATGGCCGTATCACTTGGAATGGGAGATAAGTTGGTTTGTGCAACTAACGATTTAAAATAGTCGATGTTTGCTTGTAATTTGTGTCTCGCTTCAGATGCAGCAAGCAACTTATTCAATTGGCATAATGCAACGCTTGCCATAATAGGCGACAACGCCGTTGTATAGATAAACTCACGATTAAATTGCGTCATGTAATTTATCACATCATGACTTGCTAATACTGCAGCTCCTTGACAGCCCATCGCTTTGCCAAAGGTGATCACCAAAATTTCAGGTTTAATACCGCTTTCAATTGTGCCAAGGCCTTGTGCTCCAACAACACCAAACGCATGAGCGTCGTCGACCATCAACCACGCAGAATGAGACTGAGCCAGCACACTGATTTCAGGTACTGGTGCTTTGTCTCCATCCATAGAAAACACCCCTTCAGTCACGATGAGTTTACTGTCGGCTTTGGTTTTTTCTAATCGAGACCTTAAGTGCGTCAAATCATTGTGATTAAAGCGAACAAACTTAGCGCTGCCCGCTAAACCACCGTCCAACAGGCTGGCGTGGTTGAGCTTATCTTGGAACACCGCAGCGCTTAATTGCTTTTCTTGGTGCGTGAACAATGCCTTTAACACACTGGTATTAGCAGCAAAACCGCTTGGAAATAACAGTGCTGCATCATAACCCAAAACGCTGCAAAGCTTATCTTCTAGCTGACGATGAATATCAAGATAACCCGTAACAAGCGCCGAACTTCGGCTTCCGGCTTCAGTACATGCAAGCGTGTTAAACTCCAACGTGTCTGCAAGTCCCAGGTAGTCGTTGCTGGCAAAGTTAATATATTGCTGATCAGCAATTTTTATTCTACTTGCAGAGGCCTTTTCAACCACAATGCGCTTTCTTAGCAACCCTTCAGCGTGACGGGCTGCTAAGGCAGATTGAATATACTCAAACGACATTGATTAGTTGGCTTCGTAAAATAGCTCTGATGTCGCTTTGTCTGCAATTGCAGAGCTTAACGATGCCTCATAGGCCTCATCCGAATAATCTTCACGTTTTTCAGGGTTCATCCCAAGTTTTCTGATGAGATTCATATCGGCGTCTGCTTCCGGGTTTTCCGTGGTTAATAGCTTATCACCATAGAAAATTGAGTTAGCGCCAGCGAAGAAACACATAGACTGCATCTGTTCATTCATTGCCGTTCTACCTGCAGATAAACGCACGTAACTGTGTGGCATCATGATACGCGCAACCGCGATAGTACGGATAAATTCAAAGTGATCGAGGTCATCAACATTTTCAAGTGGCGTGCCCTTAACCTTAACAAGCATGTTAATCGGTACACTTTCTGGTTGTTTTGGCAGGTTTGCTAATTGGATCAGCAAGCCATAACGATCAGATGCCTGCTCTCCCATTCCCACAATACCACCAGAACACACTTTCATTCCTGCATCCCTTACGTGATCAAGGGTATCGAGTCTGTCTTGATAAGTTCTTGTCGTGATAATTTGCTCGTAGTATTCAGGCGAGGTGTCCAAATTATGGTTGTAATAATCAAGGCCAGCTTCTCTTAGCGTGTGCGCTTTTTGATTATCCAGCTTACCCAAAGTCATACAGGTTTCTAGGCCTAGCTCTTTAACTTCTTTCACCATTTTGGCGATGTAAGGCATATCTCTGTCTTTTGGATCAGACCAAGCGGCACCCATACAAAAACGCGTCGCGCCCTTTTCTTTCGCCAACTTAGCTTGAGTTACAACCTTTTCCACTTCCATCAAACGCTCACGTTCAAGATCCGTTTTGTAATGACCTGACTGTGGGCAGTATTTGCAATCTTCAGGACAGGCACCCGTTTTGATAGACAGCAAAGTGGAGATTTGAACTTCATTGGGATTGAAGTTTTTGCGGTGAATACTTGCTGCATAAAAAAGTAAGTCGTTAAAAGGCATGGTGAACAGTGTTTTTACTTCTTCATGTGTCCAATCGTGTCTTAGCGCGCCTAATTCCATATTTTCATTCTCTTTTTATTCTTGCCTAAATTTACAACACGAGTATTTTCTAGTGATTAAATTTAGCGCAGTCAAACTGACGGTGATTGGCTTAGTCTACTTCTTAGCTTAGTATTGTCAACGTTACATGCGCCCACAAGGTTTACAAATGAGCAATAAACAAACAATCGATATTGAATTTGATCGCAAGCATATATGGCACCCCTATACATCAATGATTGACCCTCTGCCCGTCTATCCAGCCGCAAGAACATTCGAGAACAAAATTGAGCTTGAAACTGGCGAAACTCTCATTGACGGTATGGCATCCTGGTGGAGTGCTGTGCATGGTTATGGTCATCCAGAAATAATCGCTGCGATAAAAAATCAAGCGGACACGATGAGCCATGTCATGTTCGGAGGGCTAACTCATCAGCCTGCCGTGGAGTTATGCAAACTACTTGTGGAGCTAACCCCAGCCCCACTTAATCGAGTATTCCTAGCCGACGGCGGCTCAGTTAGTGTTGAAGTTGCAATCAAAATGGCGATCCAATATTGGTTGAGTAAAGGCAAAAAGAATAAAACCCAAATAATGACAGCCAAAAAAGGCTATCACGGAGATACATTCGCGGCGATGAGCGTTTGCGACCCTGTGAATTCGATGCATGCCATGTACCAAGGCTTTTTACCCGAGCAGGTGTTTGTCGATGCCCCTAGAAGTGAGTTTTACGGCAGCCAAAGTCAAGATGAACTTAGTGCGTTAGAAACCGCATTTGCTGCTCATCATGAAAAGGTCGCGGCATTTATCATTGAACCAATAGTGCAAAATGCGGGCGGCATGAACTTCTACCACCCAGAATATCTAAAGGCGCTTCGAGCGTTATGTGATAAGTATGAGGTGTTACTAATTTTAGATGAAATTGCGACTGGGTTTGGCCGTACAGGTAAAATGTTTGCCTGTGAACATGCAGATATCGCGCCGGACATTATGTGTGTTGGCAAAGCGCTTACTGGCGGAAACATGACGCTCGCGGCCACTTTGACAACAGAAGAAGTGGCTTTGGGTATTAGCCAAGGCGAAGCGAAAGTGCTGATGCACGGACCAACTTTTATGGGAAATCCACTGGCGTGTGCCGCCGCTGTAGCTAGTCTCACAATCTTAAAGCGCCAAGAAACAATGGCCAATATTGAACGAGTCACGAGCGCGCTTAACGCACTCAAGCGCTGTCTTAATCTAAGTGCAGTCACAGATGTCAGAGTCCTTGGTGCGATTGGCGTGGTGGAAGTAGAAAGGGTTGTTGATGTAGCAAAAATCCAAAAATTCTTCATTCAACAAGGTGTATGGATAAGACCTTTTGGCAAGCTAATTTATATTATGCCGCCGTATATCACCTCAAATGAAGACATTGAATCACTTATTGACGCGATTTACGCTGCCATTGAAGGCGAACACTTCTAAAACACATTAAATTTGGAATTAGGTCTGTTTTTTGACCTAATTCCGACAATGTAACCTAAAACGATGGCGCATAATCAACAAAATTGCGTTATTTCGAACTTTCCTCGCTTTGTACCTGAAATGATATCAATGGCATGTTACCATGGTCGTTTTTATTATTAGCAAGTGAGAGAAGAGACATATTATCTATGCAGCAAACCGTCAAATTGCAGCCAGCTGAAGCTTATCAGCCCCCTCGTTTTACTGTTTACCAACACCGCCAAATCGATAAGATAGAGCAGCTGGATAAACTGCCTGAACATCTTCGCTTTCAAATGAAAGTCGTCGCCAATGTATTCCCTTTTCGCGTAAATAACTTTGTGATTGAAGAGCTCATCGATTGGGATAAAGTGCCCAATGACCCCGTTTTTCAATTAACTTTCCCACAACGTGGCATGCTAGATGACGAGTCGTACGAGCAAATGGCCGATTTATTAAGTCGCGAACATACTCCAGAAGAAGTCTTTAACCTTGCCACCAAAATTCGTCAAAAGTTAAACCCGCACCCTGCGGGTCAAATGGAAAAAAATGTTCCTGAGTATGAAGGTGAACGCGTAGACGGGATCCAACATAAATATAAAGAAACCGTGTTGTTTTTCCCGTCTCAAGGACAATACTGCCACTCTTACTGCACTTTCTGCTTCCGCTGGGCGCAGTTTGTTGGCAAAGCTACCCGATTTAACAATAACGACGCCGAGCTGCTCCACAATTACCTAGCCGAACACACTGAAGTGACCGATCTATTGATGACTGGTGGCGATCCCATGGTAATGCGCACCGTTAAATTGCGTAAATACCTTGAGGCGCTAAAAGAACCAAGGTTTGACCATATTCGCACCATCAGGATCGGCACTAAATCTCTCACTTTTTGGCCGTTTAGATACGTCACCGATCCGGACGCACAAGAGTTGTTAACCTTACTAAAAGAGTTGGTTGATGCCGGAAAGCATGTATCAATCATGGCGCACGTTAACCACAAACAAGAACTGCGTACTGAAGTCACACGTGAAGCGATTAAACTTATCCGCAAAACAGGTGCACAGATCAGAACACAAGCACCACTTTTAAATAATATAAACGTAGACGCTGATATGTGGGCTGACATGTGGAAAGAGCAAACACAGCTTGGCATGATCCCCTACTACATGTTTATCGAGCGTGATACCGGCGCTAAGCGTTACTTTGAAATCCCGTTACACAAAACGTGGGAAACATTCCGTGAAGCTTATAAGCAAGTCTCTGGTGTGAGCCGTACAGTTAGAGGCCCTTCAATGAGTGCGGGTCCTGGTAAAGTTGAAGTGTCTGGCGTAACCGAAGTCGCGGGCGAAAAAGTATTTGTGCTGCGCTTTATTCAAGCACGAAATCCAGACTGGGTGCAGCGTCCGTTCTTTGCCAAGTTCGACGAAAATGCCCACTGGCTGGATGACTTAAAGCCTGCATTTGGGGAAGAAAAATTCTTCTGGCAGGACGAGTACGACGCCATGTAAATGTATAAATATCAAAAAGTCAGCAAATTGCTGGCTTTTATTTTATTTGGCGCATTTAATCTGTATCTATCAGGTTTGATTGCTAGAGCTTAATCACTCTTAAATCGTTTGTTATATTTTTACCCATCATCTGCCGGAAGCTTAAACATGGAGACGATTTCACAAGCATCTTTAAATCCTTGAACAAAAAAGACATTTGATGCCTGATTTTTCAATGAGTGACCATAGTAGCCCTTAAAAAAATCATACATCCATTTATTTTCGCCGATAGAGTTGAACTTACCATTTGATACATGATTAAAGAGTTTATTGCTCTTTACCTTGAACATCGCAGCAGGCAAGAAATACTCAAATAGCTCCACCCTCTTACTTTCTGGTAAAGCTGCGGAACAAAAGCTGATATAGCTAAATGCTCGCTCGATTTCCCAGCTGTTCATAGCTAAACGATTAGTATGACACAACTCAACAAACATTTCTTTTAGTCGAGAAGACTTATTTTCGTCGAATTCTAATGCAATCTCAAATTCAGACATAAAACTATCAAACAAAACCTCATAAGACCGAGAGGTACTATCAATTGAAGGTAATTTAGCTTCAATATGAATAAACTTCTCTAAGTACTTCAGTGAATCCTCAGGATCGACACCGTAAACACTAGATATTATTTTTGATAACTGCGCTTTGTTATAGGAGACGACAAAAATAACATTTTTGGCAGGAAAAAGATGTTTTACCTTTTCCAAGACTTCCACTGCGAAATTAGGTCTACAACGGTCTAGTTCATCGATGAAAAACACTACTTTTTCGTTGTTTTCAGAGACACTTTCTAAAGCTGAAACATATGATTCAATGTTGGATTTTGCGTTTTGGTAAGCTTTAAATTTTTCGTTTAAATCTAGTTCCAAAGTTCCGAACGTCGCTGACTGAAAAGCTTTGTTTGTTAGCTTTTCTAGGTCTGAATTCTGAATAACACCTGCTGTTAATGCTTTAAGACCAAGGTTCGTTCCTAATTTTACAAGCTCTACGGCTGTATTTTTAGTCACTGATTTTAAATGTTCAATTTGCTTATGTACTTTGGGGCTTTTTCCTTTAGCCTCAAACTTTTTCTCCACTTCAAAAGCAATAGTCGCCCCAATTGATAAGAAAGTATCGCTAGAAAAATCATTTGCGAAAGCATCGTAGTAGATAGGAATCAAATTGCTCGTACTTTCTAGATCACGAATGAGCTGATGGATAAATGATGTTTTACCCTCACCCCAGCTGGCATCTATAGCTAATACAAAACCTTCGCTTGTATTAAGGAAAATATTTGTCAGGTTTTGTGCAAACTCTCCTCGCTCAAAGAGATATTGGCTTTCATCATTTATTCTTTGAGATTGATGCTCAATCGCTAGTTTCATCACTTCCCCGATCTTGGTTAAAAATATAACGCCTTGTTAAGGTAGCAAATCGATGAGGTAGCAAATTACAAATCGCTGATACAAATCACTGACACCCACCTCTAATTTGCACCTTCCTAAGATACCACCTAAGCTTTAGCTCTGCACTCAATGGATTGAGGAAACCAAACTATGGCTACTGCCCGTAAAAGACAAATCAGTTTAACCGACACCAAATACTACCACTGTATCTCCCGTTGCGTAAGGCGTGCTTTTCTCTGTGGTGAAGATAAATTTACAGGCAAATCATACGAACACCGCCGGGATTGGGTTGAGGAAAAGCTCTCGATGTTGGGCTCCGTGTTTTGTATTGATATTTGTGCTTATGCCGTGATGAGTAATCACACCCACATTGTTTTATATGTTGATGATAAAAAGGCTAGGCGCCTGTCGGATAAAGCAGTTGTGATACGGTGGCACAAGCTGTTTAAAGGTAATTGGATAAGCCAAAAATTTATTGAAAGAGAGCCTCTCAGCGAGTCGGAGCAATTGATACTCGATGAGCTAGTTGATAAGTACAGAGAAAGGCTCGCAGATATTAGTTGGTTTATGCGGGTACTTAACGAAGACATCGCCCGCCGAGCAAATAAAGAAGATAATTGTACAGGTCGGTTTTGGGAAGGACGATTCAAATCCCAAGCATTACTAGACTAGTAAATCACTGACACCCACCACTAATTTGCACCTTCCTAAGATTCCGCCTACGCTTTAACTCTGCACTCAATGGATTGAGGAAACCAAGCGATGGCGACTGCCCGTAAAAGACAAATCAGTTTAACCGACACTAAATATTATCACTGTATTTCCCGTTGTGTCAGGCGCGCATTTCTCTGTGGCGAAGATAAATTTACCGGAAAGTCATATGAACACCGCCGTGATTGGGTTGAAGAAAAGCTCTTGATGTTGGGCTCTGTGTTTTGTATTGATATTTGTGCTTATGCCGTGATGAGTAATCACACTCACATTGTTTTATATGTTGATGATACAAAGGCTAAGCGTCTGTCGGATAAAGCTATTGTGATACGATGGCACAAGTTGTTTAAAGGTAATTGGATAAGCCAAAAATTTATTGAAGGTGAGCCACTCAATGAGTCGGAGCAGTTGATATTAGATGAGCTGGTTGATAAGTACAGGGAAAGACTGGCCGATATTAGCTGGTTTATGCGAGTACTTAACGAAGACATCGCCCGTCGAGCAAATAAAGAAGACAATTGCACAGGTCGGTTTTGGGAAGGACGGTTTAAATCCCAAGCATTACTGGATGAAGCTGCGCTGGCTGCTTGCCTCGCTTACGTAGACTTAAATCCCATTAGAGCTAACATCGCCGCAAGGCCTGAAACCTCAGACTACACCAGCATCAAAAAACGCATCGACCACGCTAAGCTGGGAAAGCAACCAAAAAGCCTACTACGCTTTGTGGGCAGTCCACGAAAACATATGCCAAAAGGCCTGCCTTTTGAACTCAAATCCTATATTGAATTGGTTGAACTCACAGGCCGTTGTATTCGAGACGACAAACGAGGCTATATCTTCGAGTCTCAATCCATTCTCACTCTACTCAATATAGAACCTGAGAACTGGATAAAACTCGCAACGCAATTTTCTCGGGTGTTTCTCGGCGCGGTTGGTCGAGAGCGAACAATAACCACTTACTGTGAAACACTGCAAAAGCGACGGCGGACAAACCTAACAAACTGTGAGCGCTTGTTGGCTTAGTAAAACTCACATTCTCAATTCTCGAATTTCTTACAGCTGCATTTACAGCGCTTTGTTGTGCGCGATAACCCGGTTTTAGTGTAGAGATACGCTTGGGCGCTAAAAATTGGCCTACCGAAAAACGTTTTTGACCAAAATTACCGTAGTGTTTACATGCTTTTTTACTTCACTTCCCCTGCTTGAATATCAATAGTGGTGGGTGTCACATGTTTCTTTGCGCTATTTGGTTGCGAAATAGTCTACGAGCGAAACCACTGCAACACCCACCGATACGCACGCAGCGCAATTTAGAGCAATTTATTTTGTGATTATCCAGCAGTCAGCAGAAGGCATAGTAGCCAAACACCCATCGTAATGGATGGGACACGGTGAAGGCCTGAACATTTAACCGAAGGAATACTTCATGTCTTACTTACATAACTATACGCCACAGCCCTGTGGTTCTGATATGCAGCGTAATGCAGTGCAATCAACCTTCAACTTTGATTTATTCGGACACGTTTTATCAAACGATAACCTTCAACGCGCATGGAAGCAGGTTAAAGCCAACAAAGGCGCAGCGGGTGTGGATGGTATGAAAATAGCCCAATTTATCGACTGGGCAAAACAACACTGGCAACAGTGCAAAGCTCAACTCGAAAATGGGACTTATCGTCCTCAGCCGGTCAAACGCGTTGAAATTGATAAACCCGATGGTGGAAAACGGCAACTCGGAATACCCACCGTGGTCGACCGAGTTATCCAGCAAGCCATTACTCAGGTTTTATCGCCCATCATTGATAACACATTTTCAGATAACAGCTTTGGTTTTCGTCCTAACCGTAACGGCCAACAAGCTGTGAAGCAAGTTCAACAAATCATTAAATCTAAACGCAATATTGCGGTAGATGTCGATTTGTCAAAGTTCTTTGACCGAGTCAATCACGACTTATTGATGCGAAATTTATCACGTCATGTCAAAGATAAACGCTTGCTCAAACTCATTGGCCGTTATTTGAGAGCTGGAATTGATGACAATGGCACGCTAATTCCGAGTTTAGAAGGAGTACCGCAAGGCGGCCCTCTTTCTCCTTTATTATCCAACATTATGTTGGATAATTTAGACAAAGAATTGGAGCAACGAGGTCACCAATTTGCCCGTTACGCTGATGATTTTATAATCTTAGTAAAATCAAAACGTGCGGGCGAGCGTGTACTTGCCAGCGTTACTCGGTTCCTTGAAACTAAACTCAAATTGCTTGTTAACACGGATAAAAGTCAGGTGGTTAAAACCACACAAAGTAAATTCTTAGGGTTTACCTTTAAACGTGGTGCAATCAAATGGCATGACAAAACCCTGCATAAATTTAAGCGACTGGTACGCATTCTAACTAACCGTAATTGGGGCGTGAGCATGCAATATCAGTTGTTTAAATTAAGCCAATATCTAAGCGGATGGATCAATTATTTTGGTATTGCAAACGCATACCAGCAATGTGTTGACCTAGACCACTGGATAAGGCGCAGGATCAGGATGTGTTACTGGCGACAATGGCGAAAACCGAGAACTAAAGTGAGAAACCTGATGAAGCGTGGAGTTCATGTGCAAGCAGCCGTTGCCTGTGGCATCACAAGTAAAGGGCCTTGGCGCAGCTCCAAAACACCCGGTATTCAACAGGCTTTAAGCTTAAATTATCTGAAAAACGAGGGACTATATTCACTCAGAGACGGATGGATAAAAGTACATTACCCAAACGGGTAATCTGTTAGATGAAACGCCCTGTGCGGACCCGCATGCAGGGTGTTGCGGGGGCTGAGGGCTAGATACCCTCGGCTACCCGATTATACAAATTTACAGACTTCCTGCTTTGATATGAGATTTCAGTTCATTTATACTTATCGATTTTGTCTTAGCACCTAGAATTTCAAAAATAACCTGAGCTCTATTTCTTAATCTAGTATCATCTGAAACAAAGTAATCACAAATATAAGCATGCTCTAAATGCTGTCTATCCCTGTAAGAGCTTGCAATTTTGTTCTTGTTAGAAAATTTTACATGCTCAGTTTCGAAGTTTACAAAATCAAATAGATCACTTAAATTCTCAATCGTGTCCCTATAATCATCAACTTTACCAATATCACCAGAATGAACAAACTCTCCAATACTTGTATTATAAAATTGAGAAACTATTTTATCGTAACCTGTTAGGTCTTTCTTTTCCTTACCCTTAAAGTAACCTACCAAATCGTTAGATATTGTATTACTCAACTCCCTACCTTTTCTTAGCTCTGGATAGAAATGAAAGTGCTGAATGACATTGTTCATTATTTTTGATTCATACAGCTTTGTTAATTTAGAGTATTTTTTAACTCTACTAATAGTATCTTCTATTTTTTCATGTACATAACAAAGCCCCTCATCCATATAACCAACCATATTTCCGTTAGTTATCAATTGCAAATCAGACAAAAACGAGCTTAAGAAAACTGGATTACTGTTTACAGCATCTTCGATTAAAAAGGAGCTATAAACAAAACCAACCTCAGATTTAGATATGTACTCTCTTACTTTCCGGTCTGCCGCTAACACTTGAACTGCGTTTGTATCTAGGTATACTGAATTCCCATTGAAATTTGATTTATTGAACTTAATATTTTCATTATTAATTACAGAATGACTATCAAAGAATTCATCCTGAATATTTGCCGTCCCATAACTCAACAACTTAATTTTGAAAGTAACTATTATCTTGTTAAGTTCAACAAGATAACTTCTATATTCTTTAATCCATGTTGCACCAAGCTTTCTAACAAATAGCTTTTCATGATCATATAACGTTCCAGAAAGCGCAAAGTCATCATTAATTATTACATCAAACTCTTTTGATATATGACCAATCAGATCGCTGTAATTTTCATTCAATTGCTTAACTGAATTATAAAATTCACTCCAAGCACTAACTACTAGGTAGTAATCTACATTTGAATTTTCTCGGTCACCCTTAAGAGAGTCTTCAAGTTCACATACAAGAGCGAAATCTTGGGAACTTTGAATCTGACTAAGTGACTCTAAATCATCAAAATGCTCCATTAGCTTATTGTAGAGTATCCTTGCGATTGCCTTTTCAATTAATTCACTCATGAATTACCTCATTTGTATAACGCCCAATTAAGGTGTAAAGCACGCTACCACGGTACTTAATTTGAACACCCTAAACACTGAACCTCACCCGAGCCAAAAATGCTAAGCGTGCTGAATCACTCTTAAATTGATTGTTAGCTGTTTTCTTTTGCCACAAGGTCTTTGAACCTTTGTAAGATATCTTCGACCATATCGACGTATTTGTGCATTGTTTCTACTAACTCTTCATCTCGTTCTATTACATCTTCGTCCAAGCACAGTTTTAATGATGGATTGAATGATTGCCCAATCCTGACATTTCCAACTGGAGGTAAACTCATCAATACCATTCCATCTCGAATTGGACCACAATGTAAATTTTGAATTGTTAGCATTGGTCCAGAAGCGCCATTCATTTGAAAGTTTTTTATCCCCGCGTAGTGTGCCACTGGAACGAGTGATTTATGTTTGTCTGTAATATCAAGATCATGTAGCGAGCGAAGTAACTTATTACCACCTGTATAAGGTTTTAAATCTCTAACGATATCGACAACCCCCTGACCTGCTTTGTCAATACGTCTCTTCTTAATCATTTGCTCGAGACCATCAGCGTCATTTCCAAAAGGAAAGTACACATTTTTTGCATCCTGACCAGCATGTTCTACTAACTCGGTAGCGAGAAGGTCTAAAGAAGCTCTTAAATTATGGATTACATCCCCGATTATTGCTGCAAAGATCATTGGGATATCATGCTTTACTCGAAGCGTCCAAAGGTGATTACTACCACCATCTTCACTCTCAACAACAACTTTAAATGGCTTTGATTTTATATAATCCACTAGCTGATTTTCTAGTTCTCGAATATGACTTTTTGCTCTGACTATTTTTAATTCCGTACCTACAAACGTTGTCATTTTAATACTCCATCATGGCTATTATTATCGGCTTCATTTGAAAGCGCTAACATTTTATTCGTGCGCATGCGCGTTTACCTCGTTGGACCAGTGAAAACGCGCGCAGTTAACTATCAGTATGTAAAGAACTTATCAGCATTCGGCTAAATATACCATCTGGAAAAATGCGCATGCGCGTTTCCCAAAACCTATTATCTCAAATCGCAAACAAATAACCTTCTGATAAACAATAATATTTTTAATTTATTCATGCGTAAACGCGCAAAAAACTTTTCATTATTTTCCTTGATATCCGAGAATTTCTGATAGCACTGTATACATATACAGCAATGTAAGGTAAGGAGCTATCATGAGTCTAAAAAGCCCATTTCTGAAAGGTATTCAGGAAGAAATGCGTATGCGTGGTTACAGCATTAGAACAGAAAAAACCTAC